>DATGLO010000183.1:0-4731 GCA_035294105.1 Allostellaceae bacterium | reverse complement strand
TGCCGGCATTTTCGACGGCGAGGCTGAAGGACGAAAAGCCGAGCGCGGCGATATCGATCTCGCCCGCTTGGAGCGCGGTGATCTGCAACGGCGAGCCCTGAAAATGCTGCGGCTCAACCGTGTATGTGACGCCGTTGTGCTTGGCGATGCTGGGATCGGGAAAGAGGATGGGAATGAGCGAGGCCGGCGCTGCTATCCAGCCCATCCGGATTTTCACAGGATCGGCCTCGGCCGACATAGCGTGAATGACGAGCGCCGCAACCGCCGCGACGACAATGGCACGAACCCGCATAGCTTCCTCCCGGATCGAAACTTCTTGCGCCACCGTAACACAGCAACTCACCGGAAACTGCCACGATCCGCGCCGCATGGCCTTGACTTTTTGTCATTTCGATATATCTTACGATATGTCTAGTAACCGATCTAATGAAGGAACATATGCATTATCACTCTGAAAGACCACTGAAATTCGGCCGCCGGTACATGCGTGGGCAGCGCCACGGACGGCGCGGCTTCGGCCCCTTTGCCGCGGGCTTCGCCGATGGGACGGGTATGGGCGGGGGCGGCTTTCGCACCGGCCGCAAGCTCGGCGCTGCCGATCTGCAGCTCGTCATCCTGGCGCTGCTGAAGGAAAAGGCGCGCCATGGCTACGACCTCATCAAGGCGCTCGAAGAGCGCTCGGGCGGCTTCTATGTGCCGAGCCCCGGCATGGTCTATCCGGCGCTGACTTATCTCGAAGAGAGCGGCCTTGCGGTCGTGTTCGACAGCGACGGCGCGAAGAAGCTCTATCGCATCACGCCCGAAGGCGAAGCACGATTGAAGGAAGACGAGGCGATGGCCGAGGCCATCCTCGTGCAGCTCGAGCGCATCGGACGCCGCATGGATCGCGTGCGCGAAGTCTTTGCCGCCGAAGCCGAGGACGAGAACATGGCGCAAGATCTGAAGTCCGCACGGCGCGATCTGCGCGCCGCTTTGCGCGACCGGCGGCGCGCCGCGCCCGAGGAACAACAGCGGATCGCGGCGATCCTCAAGCGCGCGACGGAAGAAATCCGGAGCAAGTAATGCCGCCGCGGAAAACGAGCCCGACGCGCGCCATCGCCAATGTGCGGCGCATGTTCAAGGCCTTCGAAACCGGCGATATCAGCGACGCGTCGGATTATCTGCATCCGGATTACGTCAATCGCGAATCCGGCGATCGCAGCAATGCACGCGGCCCGGACGAGCTGGCGCATAGCGTCGCCTGGCTGCGCGGCGCCTTCTCGGAGCTGAAATTCGCCGAGCAGGACGTGCTGGTTTCCGGCGACAAAGTTGCGGTGCGCGTGGTGATGAGCGGTTGCCATACCGGCCCGTTCATCGGCCACGCGCCGACCGGCAAACGCTTCGCCGCCGAGCAGGTGCATCTGTTCACGCTGTGGAATGGCAAGATCATCACACACCACGCGGTGCGGGACGATCTGGCGATGCACCGGCAATTGGGGCTGGTCGGACCGGCGGATTAACAGCGCCCGATCAACGACGGCGCGGTCGCACCGCGAACCCGGCCAAGCATTGTCACCGGCGATACCAGCGACCCCACGTTCAACGGCGGCCAGCTTCCCCCGCCTCCCTGATCGCGCCGCGGTCCCGCTTATCGCTGCCGGCGGGATAGCTTGGGAGCGATCGCGCGCGCTCACGATTTCGTGTTCAATCCCGGCTTGGGAAAGTGGCGCGGCTATGCCACCCTGATGGCGATAATCAATATCGCTAGGGGGGGTCGTCGATGAAGAAGCTCGCACTCGCCACAATCGCGCTTGCCGCGATGTTGCCCGCGGCGTGGACCGCAAGCCCGGCGCAGGCCGCGGTGCAAGTCAAAACCGTCGATTACAAGCAGGGCGATACGACGCTCGAAGGCTGGCTCGTCTATGACGATGCCATGCAAGGCAAGCGTCCCGGCGTCGTCGTCTTTCCGGCCTGGAACGGGCCGAGCAATGACGAGAAAATGCGCGCCGAGATGCTGGCGAAACTGGGTTATGTCGCTTTCGTCGCCGATGTTTATGGCAAAGGCATTCGGCCGCAAACGCCCAAGGACGCCGGCGCCGAGTCCGGAAAATATATGCAGAACCGGCCGCTGCTGCGCGATCGTGCGATCGCCGCTTACGACCAGCTCCGCAAAAGCCCGATGGTCGATGCGAGCAAGATCGCGGCGATCGGCTATTGCTTCGGCGGCGCGGGCGCGCTCGATCTCGCCCGCAGCGGCGCGGCCGTGGTGGACACTGTCACCTTCCACGGCGATCTGGTTTCGCCGACGCCGCAAGACGACAACAACATCAAGGGCCGCGTGCTGGTACTGCATGGCGCCGACGATCCCATCGTCGGGCCGAAGGACCAGGAGGAATTCCGCAAGGAAATGACCGACGCCCATGTCAAATGGGAGATGATCCTTTACGGCGGCGCCGTTCACTCCTTCACCCAGAAATCGGCCGGCAACGACCCGTCGCATGGCGCGGCCTATAACGCCTATGCCGACAAGGAATCCTGGGCGGAGATGACGCGGCTGTTCCGCGAGACGCTCTGAGCCGGTTTTTCCCGCAAGCGGCGCGCGAGGAAGCTCGCGCGCCGTTTAAGGCAGCGCTGCGGCTTCGGCATGAAGCCGCAGCAGCGCCGGAATCGTCGCCGGATCGCGGCGGCCGAAGCCGCATTCGGTGGCGATGGCAAAGCGCGGCAGGTAGCGGCGCGCTGTCGCCATGCGGCGCTTGATCCCTTCGAGCCCGCCCGTCATGTGCACGAGGCCGAGCGCGATCTCGGTCTCGGGCGCGCGATCGAGCGCAACGAGCGGGGCGAAATAAGCGTCGTCGTCGCGGTCGCGCGGCACCGGCATGTGGATCAGTTGAGCCGGGCGTTTCAGCGCGCGGCGCAGGCGGTTCGCCATATCGACCATGTCGCCCATGTCTTTCGGCTCGACCGAGTGGCGATGGTTGTTGTCGCCGTAGCAGAAATGGAACAGCAGATCGACATCCCCCGGGACGCTGTTGCCGAGCGTGGTGAGGATCGCAGCGAAGTTCGCCGCCGCTTCTTCCTTGGTGCGGCCATGCGATTGGAAATCGCCGCGCTGCAGCACCGCGAAGACGGCCGAGGCGACATCGAACTGAATCGCAAGATCCTGATGCGGGATCGCGGCGGCGATGCGTCCGACCTCGCGGCAGATTGCGTCGTTGTAGACCGGCTCAAGCGCCGGCACGAGCGCATCGACGACATGCGAGCGCACCGCCGAATGCGCCGGCGCGAAATCGACCTGAAATTTCGTGCCGGCGCGAATCTTTCCCTGCTCGCGCAGCCGCCGGAAAACGGCATAGGAGTCGCGCGCGAAATCGCCCATCGGCAGCGACGCAAAGCGAATATCCTCGACCGAGGCGCCGGCTTTCAGTTTGCGACGCTGTTGCGGAACCGCCTGCTCATGGACGCGCCACAGCTCGTCGGAGCGCTCGAGTTGCGGGATCGCATCGAACACGCGGTCGAGCCAAGCGAGCCAACTGGTCCGCGGCCCGGTCTCGCCGTCGGGCATGCGCTTGACAGCCTCGCCCAAGGTCGCGAGCGCGGTGAAGACGGCCTCGTTGTCGGCGAGCGGCACGGTACCGACAATATGGATGTTGTGCGCCATGTCAGTGAATCTCCACGAAGCCGACCTTGTTGATGCCGCTTTCCGCGATCGCGATCTCGTGCCCGTGATCGGCCGGCATCATGTTGCGGATGACGCCGCCGCCCGAAGGCACGACCCAGCTCTGGAATTTTTGCGTCTTCGGATCGAAGCGCACCAGCGCGTTCGGTTTCGTTCCGGATTCGCAATACCAGATCACGTCGTCGATCGTCGTCATGCCGTAAGGCTGCGATTTCGGCCCGCCGGGCGAAGGAAATTCCGTCACCTTGCCTGTCTTGGGGTCGAGCCGGCCGAGCACGCCGCGCGTATAGTCGCCGTACCAGATGATGTCGTCGCTGGTGATGGCGATGCGGCGCGGCCGCGAATTGTCGTGCGGCAATTGATATTCGGTGATGTGCATCGTCTTCGGATCGATAGAGCCGATCTTGTTGGTGCCGAACTCGTCGAAGAACGGCACGCCTTTGGAATTGATCACCATGCCGTAGGGCTGGGCCTTCGGCGTCGGCGACATGACCATCTTGATATCGCCGCCTGGCGCTTTGGGATCGAGCCGGCCGACGTAGTTGCCGTCCTGCACGGTGAACCAGAGGATGCCGTTCTTGTCGAAGAGCGGGGTGTGCGGATCGCGCGCCTTGGGATCGGGCAGCGGATATTTCGTGACCGCCCCCGTCTTCGGGTCGAATCTGCCGATATAGCCGCCGAAATTTGCCGTGTACCAGATATCGCCATCGGGGCCGAATTTGAGCCCGTGCGGTCCCGACATCGGCGGCAGCTTGTATTCGGTGAACTTGCCGGTCTTGGGATCGAGATGACCCAAGACGTTCGCCATCTGCCCCGAATACCAGAGCGTGCCGTCGGGCGCTGCCAAAGGATCATGCGGCCGCGAGCCTGGCGTCGGCACCGTCCAATCCTTGAAGCTGACCTTGACCGGGCCCGGGATCACCACCGGCTTGGGCGCGTCGGCCGGCACGGGAAAATTCTTGGTCAGATAGGCGGTGACGACCGGCACCTGGTCGGGCGTCAGCGGCGCGCCGACATTGCGCATCATCGCGATCACCGTCTGCCAGCCGTCAGGCGTGTAACCCGTATGGGTGAAG
>DATGLO010000182.1:0-4248 GCA_035294105.1 Allostellaceae bacterium | reverse complement strand
TGTCCCATTCCCGTCATCCATTGCCCGACATGCGGCATCGTTCCCGTGCCGGCCGCACAGCTTCCCGTGACGCTGCCCGAAGATGTGAGCTTCGATCATCCGGGCAATCCGCTCGAACATCATCCGACCTGGAAGCACACGACCTGTCCCACCTGCGGCAGCAAGGCCGAGCGCGAGACCGATACCTTCGATACCTTCTTCGAATCCTCGTGGTATTTCGCGCGCTTCTGCTCGCCGCGCGCGCCCGAGGCCTTCGTCCGCGGCGAAGTCGATTACTGGCTGCCGGTCGATCAATACATCGGCGGCATCGAGCATGCCGTGCTGCATCTGCTCTATTCGCGCTTCTTCACGCGCGCGTTGAAGCAATGCGGTTACCTCGGCATGAGCGAGCCGTTCGCCGGTCTCTTCACTCAAGGCATGGTGTGCCACGAGACCTATAAAAGCGCCGACGGCGAATGGCTGTTCCCCGAAGAAGTCACCAAGCGCGCGGACAATACCGCGGTCGATGCGAAGGGATCTCCCGTCACTGTCGGCCGCATCGAGAAGATGTCGAAGTCGCACAAGAACCTCGTCGGTCTCGAGGCCATCGTCGATGCCTATGGCGCCGATACGGCGCGGCTCTATCTCCTCTCCGATAGCCCGCCGGAGCGCGATCTCGAATGGACCGATGCCGGCATCGAAGGCGCCTGGCGCTACGTCAACCGGCTGTATCGCCTCGTCACCGAACCGCCCGTGGAACTGGCTGCGCCAGACGCGCACGGACCGGAAAAGCTGCCCGAGGCACTGGCGGCGCTGCGCGGCGCGATCCACCGCACCATCCGCGACGTCACCGACGATCTCGATCGATTCCATTTCAATCGCGGCGTCGCGCGTATTCGCGAGTTGACCAACGCGCTCGAGGAGATCGCCGACGATACCGGCGCCGGCGTCGTCTTGCGCGAAGGGCTCGAAACCGCCGTCCGGCTCTTGGGGCCGATGATGCCGCATCTCGGCGAAGAGCTCTGGCAAATATTGCGGCCCGGCAATCTGCTCGCCGACGAGAAATGGCCGCGCTTCGACCCCGCGCTGGCGGCCGAGGAGACCGTGACCCTCGCGGTTCAGGTCAACGGCAAGCTTCGCGGCACCGTCGAACTGCCGCGCGACAGCGCCGAGGATGCCGCCAAAGCCGCCGCACTGGCACTGCCGACCGTGGTAAAAGCCCTGGATGGTAAAGCGCCGCGCAAAACCATTGTCGTCCCCAATCGGATCGTCAATGTCGTCGTCTGAGCACCGCGCGCGACCAACACGGCGCGCGCTCGGGCTCGCTTCGCTGGCCTTCATCCTCGCGGGTTGCGGCTTCCACCCGCTTTACGCGCCAAGGGGGCCTCAGGACTGGGATCCCGACCTGGCCGCGATCGAGGTTCTGCCGATTAACGATAGGCCGGGCCAGATCCTCGAATTGGCGCTTCGCGAGAATCTCAATCCCGGCGATATTTCGGTGCAACCGCGTTGGATCCTTCTGACCTCGCTCACCACCGTGCGCGGCGATCTCGGCATTCAGCGTAACGCGACAGCGACGACCAGCGAACTCACCGTCAACGCCAGCTTCTCGATCCAGGACGCGAAAACCCGGCAAAGCGTCTATACGGGCACCAGCACCGCGGTGGGCGATTTCGATTTGGTCGACGATGCCTATGCGACCCAGGTTGCCGCCAACGCCGCGCGCGACCGCGCCATCCAGGAAGTCGCGCAAGACATGACGTTGCGCCTGGCGATTTTCGTCCGCGACCAGCGCGCCAAGGCCGCGGCGCGATGAAATTGCTGCCCGCGCGCATCGCCGGCTTCCTCAAGGCACCGGACGCGGGCATCAGGGCAGCGCTGATCTACGGCCCGGATGCCGGCCTCGTCAAAGAGCGTGCCGAGCGTATTGCTCGGGCCATTTGCCCCGATCTCGGCGATGCATTTCGTGTCGCCGAGATCGACGCCGAGACTCTCGCCCGCGACCCCGCGCGCCTGAACGACGAGGCGGCGAGCCTCAGCCTCATGGGCGGTCGCCGGCTGGTTCGGGTTCACGACGCCAGCGACGCGGTCGGGCCGATCTTCGATCGATTTTTCAAGGACCCGGCGCCGGGCGACGCCTTCATTGTCGCCGCCGCCGGCGATCTGCCGCCGCGCTCCAGCCTGCGCCGCGCCTTCGAGGCGGCAAAGATCGCCGCGGCCATTCCGTGCTATCTCGACGGGCCGCGCGAATTGGGCGAGCTCGCGCGCGAAATCTTCGCCGCGCATAAGATCGCGGTGCGGCCGGAGGCGATGCAATATCTCACCGCGCATCTTGGCGGCGACCGCGGCGTAAGCCGGCAAGAACTCGAAAAGCTTGCCCTTTATGTCGGCGACGGCGGGACGGTCGACGAAGCGGCGGCCCTCGACACTGTCGGCGATTGCGCAGAGCTAACCACGGACGAAGCCGTGTTCGCCGCCGCCGAAGGCGATGCGGCGCAGCTCGAGCGCGCTCTCAACCGCGCCTTCGGCGAAGGCGCGCAGCCGGTCGGCATCATCCGAGCCGAGCTGCGGCATTTCCAGCGGCTTCATCTTGCCGGCGCGCGCCGCGACGCCGGCAAGAGCGAAGAAGAAGCGCTCAAATTCCGGCCGCCGCTGTTTTTCAAATTCGTCGATCGCTTCAAACGCCAGTTGCGGCTATGGCCGGCAGCGCGCGCCGCGGCGGCGATGACGGCGCTCAACGAGGCCGAGGCGCGGATGAAGACGACCGGATTGCCCGCAGAGACCATCTGCCGCGAGGCGCTGATGAAGCTCGTGCGCGCGGCGAACGCGCGGGCGCGTTAGCGCTGCTTCAGGTCCTCCATGCGCATCAGCCCAAGAATGATCTCGAGCTGATCGAGCGTTCGGTATTGAATCGAAAGCGTGCCGCCCTCGCCGTCAGCGGCGATCGCCACCTTGAGGCCAAGGCGCTGCGTCAGCTCGCGCTCGAGCGCGGCGACGTTCGGATCCTTGGTCCTGACCTTGGCGACCTTGCTGCGGGCGCCTTTATCGCGCCGCGCGCGCAAGAGCGCCTCGATATCGCGCACGCTGAGGCCTTTCTCGACCGCGTCGCGCGCGATGCTGAGGGCTTCGGGCGCGGTGACGAGGGCGCGCGCATGACCCGCGCTCAATCGGCCGTCGACGATCATTGCTTTCACTTCGTCAGGCAGGCCTAAAAGCCGCATCATGTTCGCGATGTGGCTGCGGCTCTTGCCGAGCGCGCGGCCGAGCTCGTCCTGCGTATAGCCGAATTCCTCGATCAGGCGGCGATAGCCCTCGCCTTCCTCGATCGCGTTGAGATCCTGGCGCTGGATGTTTTCGATGAGCGCGATCTCGGACGCCGCGCGATCATCCATCTCGCGCAGGATCACCGGCACTTCGTGAAGCTGCGCCGCTTGCGCGGCGCGCCAGCGCCGCTCGCCGGCGAGAATCTCGTAAGTGTTCGGCTCGCTCGGATGACGCCGCACGAGGATCGGCTGGAGAATGCCCTGCTCGCGCACGGAGTGGGCGAGCGCGTCGAGGCTTTCGGCATCGAAATGTCGCCGCGGCTGAAAGCGACCGGGCTTCAGCTGCTCGATCGCGACATTGCGCAAATTCTCGGGCTTGCGCTCTTCCTCTTCGTCGCCGAAGAGTGCCGAGAGGCCGCGGCCGAGGCCGCGAGCGGCTTTCGCTTTATCGGGCGCGCGCCCGCGCGGCGCTTCGTCGCTCATGATGCCGCCACCGCCGGCGCAAAGAGCCCGCGCTCGCGCTTCAACACTTCGCTCGCGAGATGGACATAGGCTTGCGCGCCCGGGCAGCGGAAATCGTAGAGCAGCACCGGCTTGCCGTGCGAGGGCGCTTCGGAGATACGCACGTTGCGCGGGATCACGGTGTCGTAAAGCTTGTCGCCGAAATGGCCGCGCACATCGGCGGCAACCAGATCCGAGAGGTTGTTGCGCTTGTCGAACATGGTAAGGACGATGCCCTGAATCTCGAGCGCTGGGTTGAGATGCCGCTTCACCCGCTCGATCGTCTTGACGAGATGCGACAGGCCTTCGAGCGCGTAGAACTCGCATTGCAGCGGCACGAGCACGGCATGCGAGGCGCACAGCGCGTTGAGCGTCAAAAGACCGAGCGACGGCGGACAATCGATCAGCACATGATCGAACGGCAACGCGACGCCTTTGAGCGCATCGGCCAGACGGTATTCGCGGCGCTCGAGCTCGACGAGTTCGAGTTCGGCGCCGGCGAGCT
>DATGLO010000181.1:0-9744 GCA_035294105.1 Allostellaceae bacterium | reverse complement strand
CTTGGCCGCAAGACCGGCCGCGGCTTTTACGATTACCGGGGCGAAAAACCGGTGCCGACCCGCTAGGGCTAGCGATCGGCGATGGATTTGTCATCGCGTGCGTGCTAGGACGGAGGCATTCGAAGGAAGGCAGCGATGAGGTGGTGGTTTGCCGCTCGCGCTCGATAGTTGCCCGGCGCTCGTTCTCAACGCCGATTTTCGGCCGTTGAGCTACTTTCCTCTGTCGGTCTGGCCATGGCAGGAAACGGTGAAGGCCGTCTGCCTCGATCGCGTCCGCATCGTCTCGCATTACGACCGCGTCGTCCGCAGCCCCAATTTCGAGATGCGGCTGCCGAGCGTGATCTCGCTCAAATCCTATATCGCGATGGCGCGCCGCCCGGCCTTCACGCGCTTCAACGTGTTCTTGCGCGACCGCTTCGTCTGCCAGTATTGCGGCGACAATTTCCCGACTCACGAACTGACCTTCGACCATCTGGTGCCACGCTCGCGCGGCGGCTGGACGACTTGGGAGAACGTTGTCACCGCCTGCTCGAGCTGCAACCTGACCAAGGGCAGCCGGCTGCCGGAAGAAGCGAAGATGTTCCCGCTGCATCGCCCGATCCAACCGACGACGGAAATGCTGCGCGACAACGGACGCGCCTTCCCGCCCAACTATCTGCACCACAGCTGGCGGGACTTCCTCTACTGGGACAGCGAGCTGGAAGCGCGCTAGAGAACGATCGTTTCGAAAAGAAGCAAGCCGCTTTTTTTCGGAACGTCAATCGCGCTTTCGATTCGAAAATTAGACCATGATTCGCGTGTGAGGCGGGGTCGAAAAGCGATCCCGCCTCACACGATCATGGGCTCGGCGCGCTGCGTCGCGGCGGCGCTACGGGGACAACTGCCCCAATGCCCAGCGCCGGCATCATGATCAGCGCAAAAAGCGCGGCGGTTCGTCTCATGGAACCGTCCTCTCCGTCTTTGCACTATGATATCGGCGAGTTTCCGAAGAGGCCCGCGATGAGCCTGCTGCGGCATGTGAAGATCTGTAACGAGTACCGGCCCGATCGCTTCCTGCCGTTCTGGCACGGCGTCGATCGCTTGGGCCTGATCCGGAAGGACAATGCCGAAGCGCTCCGGCGGTTCCCCAAGCAGTTTGCGGTCGCGAGCGACGGTGTCCGTTTCCTGCCCGAAGGCAGTTTCGATGAACTAAGTAAAATCATCGATGACGTGACCGAGCAGCTCGTCGGCGACGGCCTCGTCGCGAAATGGCGTAACGAATGCTTCATCGTCGCGCCGCTCTGGGGAGCGCCGGCGCATTTCAAGCTCGATCGCGGCGCCGTGCCTTTCTTCGGCGTCAAGGCTTACGGCGTCCATCTGAACGGCTTCGTGCGCGACGGCAAAACGTTGAAGCTCTGGGTCGGACGGCGCTCGCCGAAGAAGGCGGTCGCGCCAGGCAAACTCGACAACCTCGTCGCCGGCGGCATCGGCTGGCCGCATGGCTTGGTCGATACGCTGATCAAGGAAAGCGAGGAAGAAGCGAGCCTGCCCGAGGTGCTGGCGGCGCGAGCGGTGCCGGTCGGCGCCGTATCCTATCGCATGGAGGTGAAGCACGGCCTCCGCGACGACGTGCTGTTCTGCTACGACCTCGACTGCCCTGCGGATTTCGTGCCCAGGAACACCGACGGCGAGCTGGTCGCCTTCGATCTGCGCGACGCGCGCGCGGCGATCGATCTCGCGAGCCAGGGCGATGATTTCAAGTTCAACGTCAATCTGGTGCTGATCGATTTCGGCCTGCGCCACGGCCTCATCGATGCGCGCGATCCCGAATACCTCGCGCTGACGACCGGAATCCACAGGCCGTTCGATTGACGCGCCCTTAGACCCGCACGCTAGCCGAGGCGAATCGCCGCGACGCAGGGCGCGTGCGATCGGCAATCATCGTCAAAACGCATGAGGAGCGCATCGCAGCAGCGCGAGGCGCGACCGAACGGCGCCGTTTTTTCACGGCGCGGTTGCAGTGACTCGCCTTGCCACAAAAAAGCCATCACTTCGCGTGACAACGCAATGGCGTGGGCGACGCAACTTCGTTAAACAGTTTCGCAACTTCGTTAGACACATTTGTCCACGTGCGCTGTTCCGATGCACGTAATGCCTGACGTTAGCGACCGCACGCCGCAAACGAGTGTTGCTCCGTTCCAGGTCCGAGGCCGGTTCTTCACGGCGATCGTGTTGCAGATGACGCGCGCGCCCGATGCCGGCTTTTTCGCTGCCCTCGACACGATGCTGGCGCAAACCCCGCATTTCTTCGCGAATGCGCCCTTCGTGCTCGATCTCGAACACGCGGCGGAGATCGGCCCGTCCTTCGACTTCATCGGCCTCGCGCGTGATTTGCGCAATCGCAAGATCATGCTGATCGGCGTCCAGAACGGCACGATCGGGCAGAACAAGGCGGCGCTGCATGCAGGGCTCATCACGCTGCCGAGCGGCACCAACGTGCTGCCCGATAGCCGCAAACGCAACGGCGCGGCGAAAGAGAAAGAGAAAGAGAAAGAGAAAGAAACCGAGGCGGCGCAAGCGCAAGAGCGCCGGGAGACCGGCCGCCCGGAATCGCTCGCGGAGGAGTCGCGCGGCGCCGAAGCACAAAGCGCCGAAGGACAGGGCGCCGATGCCGATGCACAGGGCGCGACCATGATCGTGGCCGATCCCGTGCGCTCGGGGCAGCGGATCTTTGCCGATCGCGGGGATCTGGTGGTCGTCGCTTCCGTGAGCCCGGGCGCCGAGCTCATCGCCCGCGGCAACATCCATGTTTACGGCCCGTTGCGCGGCCGGGCGCTCACCGGCGTGAACGGCGACGCCGCGGCGCGCATCTTCTGCCACAGCCTCGAGGCGGAGCTGATCGCGATCGCCGGCCTCTATCGCATCAGCGACGGCATCGAGCCGGCGCTGCGCCATCGGCGCGTTCAGGCGTTCCTCGAGGACGGACGGCTGCGGGTCGAGCCCCTTAAATAGTCCAACAGCGAAGGAGAGATCGCGGCGTGGCAAAGATCATCGTCATCACTTCGGGCAAGGGCGGCGTCGGCAAGACCACCTCGACCGCCGCGATCGGCGCCGGGCTGGCGCTGCGCGGGAAGAAGACCGTCGTCATCGACTTCGATGTCGGCTTGCGCAATCTCGACATGGTGATGGGCTGCGAGCGCCGTGTCGTTTTCGACTTCATCAACGTCATTCAGGGCGACGCCAAGCTCAACCAGGCCTTGATCAAGGATCGGCGCCTCGACCAGCTGTCGATCCTGCCGACATCGCAGACCCGCGACAGGGATGCGCTCACCCGCGAGGGCGTGGAGAAGGTCATCGACGAGCTGCGCAACGAGTTCGACTACATCCTCTGCGACAGCCCGGCGGGAATCGAGCGCGGCGCGCATCTTGCGATGTATTTCGCCGACGAGGCCGTTGTCGTCACCAATCCCGAAGTATCGTCGGTGCGCGACAGCGACCGCGTCCTCGGCCTGCTCTCGAGCAAAACGCGCCGCGCCGAAACCGGCGACGCGCCCGTCAAGCCGCATCTTCTCCTGACGCGCTACGACCCCGAGCGCGTCAGCCGGGGCGACATGATGAAAGTCGAGGACGTGCTGGAAATTCTGTCGATCCCCTTGCTCGGCATCGTTCCCGAAAGCCCGACCGTCTTGAGCGCATCGAATGTCGGCATGCCGGTGGTGCTCGACGAGCGCTCCAATGCCGGCGCCGCCTATGCCGACGCCGTGTCCCGGCTGATGGGCGAGCAGATCGAGATGCGCGTCCTCGGGCCCGAGCGCCGCAGCCTGTTGCAGCGCCTTCGCTGGAGGACGGCATGAGCTGGTTCGGGCTTTTGCGCCGCGCGCAACCGCCGAGTTCGGCGCAAACCGCCAAGGATCGGCTGCAGATTATCCTCGCGCATGAGCGGCAGGATCGCTCGATGCCCGACTACCTACCGCTCCTGCAGCGCGATCTTTTCGGCGTGATCAGCAAATACATCGAGGTTACGAGCGACCAAGTACAGATGCGGCTGCGGCGCGCCGAGCGGCTGTCGACGCTGAAGATCGAGATCGAATTGCCGATGCCGGCGCAGGCGCTGACCATCAATCCCGTCGCCGCCGCGCCGCGCACGGCGTTCGCGCGCTGACCCGACCATGCGAGAGAAGAACGCAGCTCGCTAACCCTGAGTGTGGGAGCGGCCCGTCGTCGCTTGGCGGGGTGTAGTAGCGCGGGATGCGGCGCGGTGCGCACCGCCATGTCGTCGGACACGTGCAGATCGAGCGAGTCTGAGTCGGTGCAATAACCCTCGCCCGAGGGTGCGGAAGGGCGGCCGGTTAACCCCGTACCCAGCGTCAGGCCCGCAATCGCTTTCAAGCACCACCCGGCCATCGCGCTTCGCGACCCCCAGGGGGTCCGAGCCGACAACGCCCCCCCGTCGCGCGGGCGGCGCCATGCCTCCTAAGCTCTGAGCGGACTTGTCATCGCGGGCGCGCGATGCAAGTAATGTCGGTCTCCGCATCGGCGACCACATCGCCGATCGCAATCGTTTATCGCACGCCTTAGCGGAATGCGGGGTCATCATGGTGATGTGTGGATGGATGCGTTCGGCCGTCCTTGCATTGGCCGGAGCGACATTGGCGGCCGCCTCGGCACGTGCCGACTCGCCGCAGGTGACCCTGGCCTTGCCGTCGGTCAATATCTCTTTCACGTCCCTTTACCTCGCCGAAGATCTCCATCTTTGGGCCGATCAAGGCCTCGAGGTCAAAACGATGGTCATTCCGGGCGTCGGTACCAATAACGCCGTCATCAACGGCTCGGTCCAATTCGCCATCGGCTCCTCCGATGCGCTCACGCGCGCCTGGGCGCACGGCCAGCACATGCAGGCGATCGGAGCGGGCGTTAAAAAGACAATGGAGTGGGTGATGATCCGCAAGGACATCGCCGACGCCGCCCACTACGACCCGAACGCGCCGCTCGCCGAGCGCGCGAAAATCCTCAAAGGGCGCAGGATCGCGGTCACCGGCATCGGCTCGCTACCCGATTCCGTGCTGCGATCGGTCGCGGCCGACGCGAGCATCCGCGCCGACGAGATGGAGATATCGACGATGCTGCCGCCCGAGATCATGGCGGCGTGGAAGACGAAGCAGATCGACGGCTTTTCCAACGCCATGCCCTACGCGCAGCAGGTGATGGCCGACGGATCGGGCGTGATCGTCTCCGATCCGACCAAGGGCGAGCCGACCGAATTCTTTCCGATCGCGGCGTCGATCGTGACCGTGCGCGCGGATTACTGCCCGGCGCATGCCGATCTCTGCACCAAGTTCATGAACGGCATGATCGCGGGCATGAAGATCGTCGTCGGCGATCGCGACAAGACCATGGCCGAGATGAAAAAACGCTTCCCCGCTTACGACGACAAGGTCCTTGGCATGGCTTATGACGCGCTGAAGGATGCCGAGAACCTTCCGCCGCGCGCCGACCCCAAGGCGATCGAAAACGGCGATCGGATGAATATCGCCGCCGGCTTCTTGAAACCCGAGGAAAAGCTCAAGGACTATCAGCCGCTGATCGACAACAGCTACATCAAGTAGAGCCTTACGCCCGCAACCGCGGAAACAGCTTTTCGGCGTTGCCGCGATCGACCGCACGACGCTCGGCGGCGCTTAAGGGAAAGCGCGCGAAGCCGGGCACGGTATCGCCGGGTTTCAAAAACGGGAAATCGGTGCCGAAGAGCATCTGGCTGACAGGCAAGAACGCCTTGAGCGCCGTCAGTGCGGGCGGGCTCGTGGAGGTGGTGATGTCGTAATGGAGGCGCTTTAAGACCGCCATTGCCTCGGCCTGGCTCGCAAAACCCGCGCCCTTCACGACGGTGGCGTTGCGGGTGATGCGATCGGCGAGCATCGGCAGCGCCGCGCCGTCATGGGTGAAGATGAAGCGGATATCGGGATAGCGCGTGAAGACGCCGTGGAACAGCATCGCCGTGATGCAGCGCGTCACGTCGAACATGAACTCGACCGTCGGCACCGGCACGCCGGGTACCACATGCGTGCAGCAGCCCGGCGCGGTCGGATGAATGAAGACGACGGTCTTGCGGCGGTTGAGTTCGGCAAAGAGCGGATCGAATTGCGGGTCGCTCGGATATTTGTCCCCGTACGAGGTGATGAGGCCGATGCCGTCGGCCTTGAGCGTATCGAGCGCGTAAGCCGCCTCCTCGAGCGCCGCATCGGTGTCGGGCAGCGGCACCGCGCCGAAAAAGCCGAAGCGGCCTTTGTGAGCATCGCGAAGCTGCGCCGAATATTCGTTGGTGCGGCGGCAGAGACCGGCCGCCTCGTCCTTGAAGCTCGACCATTGCGTGGGATTGGAGAGGATTGCCGTCGCGATGCCCCAGCGATCCATCTGCGCGATCGAGGCTTCGGGCGTCCAGGCGATCACGTCATTCGCATAAGGGCTGCTTGCGAGCAGCGCGGCGCGCGTGCGCTCCAAGAGGAACGGCGGCACGGTATGATGATGCACGTCGATGCGCCGCGGGTTGGGCTTGCTTTGTGCGATCGCCAAGTCAGGCAGCAGCACCGTTGCGCATAGACCCGCGATGACGTCACGCCGCGTTATCCTGCTCATGCTCACCCCCTTTAGCGTCATGCCCGGACTTGTTCCGGGCATCCACGTTTTTGTCAGCGAACTCGTGGATGGCCGGGACAAGCCCGTCCATGACGACTTGATTTCGGCTGGAGCCCTATTTCTCCAGTCTTAGCACATAAATCCCGTGGTTCTTGTCGGTGACGTAGATGAAGCCGCGGTTGTCGACCAGGACGTCCTCGCTCTGACAGACAAGCTTGCTCTTCGGCAGCACGCCGCGGCGCTCGATCGGATCGGGCGGCACGAAATAGGCGATCTCTTTGATCAGATTGTCGTCGGAAATGTCGAAGACCCTGAGCCCCGCATTGAAATAGGTCAGGAAGCACAGATTCTCGTCGTGCAGCAGAATGTCCTGATACTGGTGCTGATGCTGGTTGTGCGGGCCGAAGCGGCCGCCCTTCTCGCAGAAATTCTTGTACGGCGCATCTTCGGGCGGGCGCGGCAGCGGAAAGAGCGAGCAAAGCCGCGGCTTCGTCGGGTCTTTGATATCGACCATGCCGGCATAGCCCAAGGGCTCGTTGCAATTTTCGGCGATCGCTTCGGAATTGCAGACAACGAGCTCGCGCTGGGTCAAAGGCTGCGCCGTATGCACGGCGATGAAGGATTGGAAGGGCGGCGAGAACGGCAGATCGCCGACCAGCTCGGGCTTCTTGATGTTGGAGATATCGAGGATGACGAAGCCGCCCCCGCCATAGGGCAGATAGGCGCGCGTCCCGCGCCGATAGGCGCCGCCATGCAGCATGGTCGATTGCGGCGCCCCGGTCTCGCCGCCGGCTTTCCACTGGCCCTTGCGCCACCAGCGCGAGACCTCGACCGGATGCGTCGGATCGTCGATATCGACGATTTGCAGGATCTGCCCCTCATAGCCTTTGGGCAAGCCGGTCGCGAAAACGTAGCGGCCGCCGTCGTAATAATTGCGATGCGTGCCGCTGCCGCCGGTCTTCCATTGGCCGAGATGCTCGGGATTCTCCGGATCGGCCAAATCCCAGATATGGAAGCCTTCATCGAACGGCGCGCCCGGGATATCGCCCCAACCGGGCGAGATGCGCTCGGCCGATGTGATCATTCGCGTGCCGGCAATCTGCACCTGCAAGGTCCAGGTATTGGGATGGCCGGCGAGCCAGCGGATGTGCTTGGGATCGGTCGGGTCCGTGACGTCGAGGATATGAAAGCCCGACTCCCAGAGCCCCGGCGAATAGAGATACCAGCGCTCGCCTTTCTTATGGAGCGCGAGCTTGAAGCCAGGCTTGCCGTTGAGGTCGTGATAGCCGACCGCTTTCAAGCCCTTCGCGTAAGCCCTGCCCGGCGGAAATTCCATGCGTCGCTCCTCCACAAGCTCTAAGCTGAAAGCTTACGGGTTATAGCTTAGAACTCATCTCGACCATGCGCCGTACTTCTTCCGGCGTGCGTCCCGCCTCACGAAGCGCGCGCAGGGTGAGCGCCTTGTCGCGTTTGGCAAAGCGCTTGCCGCGGGCGTCGGTCAGCAGCTTGTGATGGCGATAGCGCGGCACGGGCAAATCGAGCAATGCCTGGAGCAGGCGGTGGATATTCGTTGCGCTCGAAAGATCGCCGCCGCGGGTAACCAGCGTCACGCCTTGCAGCGCATCGTCGACCGTCACCGCAAGGTGATAGCTCGTCGGCGCGTCCTTGCGCGCCAGGACGACATCGCCCAAGAGCGCGGGATCGGCGGGAATGATGCCCTTGCCTTCTTCTTCCCAGCTCAGCGGCCCGCTGCGTTCGAGCGCCCGCGCTACGTCGAGACGCAGCGCGAAACTTTCGCCGGAAGCAATGCGGCGGGCTCGCTCATCGCGCGGAAGATTACGGCAAGTGCCGGGATAAATCGGTCCGCCTGCGCCTTGCGGCGCGCCGCCGGCACGTGCGATCTCGGCGGCGATCTCCGCCCGCGTGCAAAAACACGGATAGGTGAGGCCCATGAGGTCAAGGCGATCGAGCGCCGCTTGGTAGTCCGCGAAATGCTCGGACTGGATGCGCACCTTGCCGTCCCAATCGAGACCGAGCCAGGCGAGGTCTTCCAAGATCGCTGCGGTGAATTCGGACTTGCACCGCGTTTGATCGATATCCTCGATACGCAAGAGGAATTTGCCGCCCACCTCGCGCGCCGCGTTCCAGGCAAAGCGCGCCGAAAAGGCGTGGCCGAGATGCAGATAGCCGGTTGGGCTCGGCGCGAAACGGGTGACGATCATGAGACGCTCGGCAGCCGAAGAACTCGTGCTGCAAATCCCAGCGGGCCGCGCGTCACACACCCGTCTCGCGGTGGATGAAGGCGGCGGCGGCGGCGACCGCTGCTTTCGCGACTTGCGATGTGGGATCGCTGCGCGGCACGTCGTATTTCGGCCCCGTGAAGAAATGCGTCTCGAGCTTGCCGCCTTTGGCGCGGAAGGCATTGATGAAGCCCTCCATCAGATGCCGCGGATGGAGCTCGTCGGCGGGATTCTGGATGTAGAGGATGTGCGGGAATTCCACCTTGTCGCCGCGCTCCAAAGCCAAGAGCGGGCTGCCTTCGCCCATCGCGTCTTCGGTCAGCCAATAGCGTTCCTGCTGCTGCACCGCGCCGGCGCGGCCCTGATAGGCCTGCTCGCCGGCGGGCTTCGCCTTGCGGTCGCGATAGCGGCCCAAAGGGCAGATCACCGGCCAAAAGGCGACGACATAGGGGACACGCGCATCGAAGGTCGCGCCGCCCGGCAGCGGCACCGACTTGTAGCGCGAATCTTCGGGCTTCATGCCGTTGAGGACGACGAGATGGCCGCCGCTCGAGGTGCCCATGCTGCCGACGAGCTCGGGCCGCGTCGAAAAGCGTGCCGCATTCGCCTTGAGCCAGCGCACGCCGTAATTCACATCGGCGACCGAGCCGGGATAGGTCGCGACCGGCGGATGGCGAAAATCGATCGCGGCGACGACGATGCCGGCCTTAGCGACTTCGCTGTTGATCGTGTCGTTATTGGCACGATTGCCTTCGCACCACGCGCCGCCATGCGCCTCGATCACCGCGGGAAACGGCCCGGCGCCGCGCGGCCGGAAAACACGAGCCATATAGGGCGTATCGCCATGGCGCAGGAATTCCACTTCCTCGATATCGATGTCGTAGCTCTGGCT
>DATGLO010000180.1:0-3215 GCA_035294105.1 Allostellaceae bacterium | reverse complement strand
GCCGCTGGTCAAGACCGAACTGGTTGGCAGGGTCGCGCTGCTCACCATCGACAACCCGCCGGTCAATGCGACCAGCCACGCGCTGCGCGCGGCGATGAAGAGCGCGCTCGAAGCCGCGGTTGCCGACCCTACGGCAGCAGCAATCGTCCTGATCGGCGCCGGGCGCGGCTTCATCGCGGGCGCCGATATCAGCGAGTTCGACCGCAAGCGCGAGGAACCGCTCAACCCGGCCAACATCGCGGTGATGGAACAAAGCCCCAAGCCGATTATCGCGGCAATCCACGGCCACGCCCTCGGCGGCGGGCTCGAGCTCGCCATGGGCTGCCACTATCGCGTGACGACGCCCGAGGCAAAGATGGGCCAGCCGGAGGTAAAGATCGGCATCACGCCCGGCGCCGGCGGGACGCAGCGCTTGCCGCGGCTCGTCGGATTGAAGCTGGCGCTCGAGATGATCGTCGGCGGCGATCCCATCGACGCCAAGACGGCGCTCGAGCGCGGGCTGATCGATGCGATCGTCGAAGGCGATCTGCGCTCGGGTGCGCTCGCTTTCGCCGAGCAAGCGATCGGCAAAACCGGCCCGCTGCCGCGCGTGCGCGACCGGCCGCCGCCCACCGTCCCCGATCCCCATTTCTTCGCGGCCGCCCGCGCCGATCTGGCCAAGCGGAAGCCCGGCATTGCGGCGCCGCAGGCTTGCATCGACGCGCTCGAAGCGTCGCTCTTGCCGATCGATGAGGGCCTCAAACGCGAGGCCGAAATCTTCGCCGGCACGGTTTTCAGCGAGCAAGCGCGCGCGCTGCGCTATCTCTTCTTCGCCGAGCGCGACGCCGCAAAAGTTCAGGGCCTGGCGCCCGATACGCCGGCGCGCGAGATCCGCGCCGTCGGCGTCATCGGCGGCGGCACAATGGGCAGCGCCATAACGATCTGCTGCGTCGACGCCGGCCTGCCGGTGACGCTTGTCGAAGCCGACAAGCCCGCACTCGACCGCGCGCAGGCGAATCTCCGCGCGCATTACGAGGCCGCGGTGAAGCGCGGCCGGCTGAGCGCCGAAGAAAAGGATAAGCGCCTCGCGCGCATCAAAAGCGGCATGCTCCTCAGCGATCTCGCCGCGGCTGATCTGATCATCGAAGCGGTGACCGAGGACCTCACCCTCAAGCGCAAGATCTTCGCCGAGCTCGATCCGATCGCCAAACCCCACGCCCTGCTCGCCAGCAATACTTCCTATCTTGACATCGATCTGCTCGCCGGCGCGACGCGGCGCCCCGAAAGCGTGCTCGGGCTGCATTTCTTCGCCCCGGCGACGATCATGCGGGTGATGGAGGTCGTGCGCGCCGCGCGCACCGAGCCGACCGCCATCGCGACCGGCATGGCTTTCGGGCGCAAGATACGCAAGCTGCCGGTGGCCGTCGGCGCTTGCGACGGTTTCGTCGGCAATCGCCTGCTGACGCAGCGCGGCCGCGAAGTCGAGCGGCTGCTCGCCGAAGGTGTCGCCATCGAGGCGATCGACCGCGCCATGGCCGAATTCGGTTTTCCCGTGGGGCCATGCGCCGCGGGCGACATTGCCGGCCTCGATATCAGCTATCGCGCGCGCAAGCAGCGCGGCCGCCATTGGCCGCTCGCCGACGCTATCGTCGAAGCAGGGCGGCTCGGCCAGAAGAGCGGCGCCGGCTATTACCGCTACGCGGCCGGGAGCCGCACGCCCCTACCCGACCCAGAGGCGCAGCGCATCATCGATGCCGCGCGCGGCAGCACCGAGCGCTCGACCTTGCCTGCCGGTGAAATCGTGGCGCGCATCCTTTCGGCGATGATCAACGAAGGCGCCCGGCTTCTCGAGGAAGGCATCGCCGCCCGCGCCAGCGATATCGACGTGATCTGGGTCTATGGCTACGGCTTTCCCGCGCATCGCGGCGGGCCGATGTTCTATGGCGATACGGTCGGCTTGCCGGCATTATGCGAGCGCCTCAGCGCCGCCGCGGCGCGCACCGGCGATGCCGGGCTGCGGCCGGCGCCGCTTCTCGCCAGGCTTGCGCAAGAAGGCAAGCGCTTCCGCGACCTGAAAGCTTAGGCAACGACCTCGCCGGAGACTGGCGTTTCGGCGATGCCGTATCCCGCTTCGATCGGGATGCACCACATCAGCCCTTGCGGCGTCTCGCGATAGACCGGACAGACCGTCACGATCGTATCGGCACGCGCCGCCGCGAAAGCCGCTTCGCGCGTCGTGCTGCGTGCAAGCTTCTGCAGGTTGAAGCGCGTGGCGAAGATCATCTTGATGCGCTGCGCCGCGCCGTCAGCGGCCGCTTTTGCCGGCGCGACCCAGATCGAATCGACTGCTTCATGGCCATCGTGTCGCGCCTCTTGGGCATCGGGCGCGGGCGCGAGAAAGAAATAGGTGTCGTAACGACGCGGGCGGATTTCGGGCGTGATCCAATGCGCAAAGGGCACCAAGAGCTCGGTCGCGAGTTCGAGGCCGCCCTCGATCACAAGCTCGGTAAAATTCGGCGGATGGCCGAGCCGCGCCAGCAAGGTCGCCTGAATCGCTTCAACGTCGCTGCCGGCGAGCAGCCGCTCCTCGCCCGCGCGCCGCGCCAGCAGCAAGCCTGCCTCTTCGAAGGTCTCGCGGATCGCGCAAACCCGCAGCGCCATCGGCGCCGCATCGACCCCCGGCACGGCGCGACAATGCCGTAGCAGCGCCGGCGCCGAATCCTCCGCGTCGAGCCGGCCGCCCGGAAAGACCGCGGCGCCCCCGGCGAAGACGGTGTCGGCATGCCGGGTGATCATCAGCACTTCGAGCCCTGCCGCGCGATCGCGCAGGAGGAGCAACGTCGCGGCCAACGGAACCGGATTGCTCAAGGCGCCGCGCTCGCGCTTTTCTTGCCGCCGGTATAGGCGATGCGCCAGATCGTGCCGGTGCCGTCGTCACTGAACAGCAGCGCGCCGTCTTGCTCGACCGCAACGCCGACCGGCCGTCCCCAGACATTGCCGTCGCCGGTCACCAAGCCGGTGGCAAAGTCCTCGTACTCGCCCGTCGCCTTGCCGTCCTGCATCGGGACGCGGATCACCTTGTACCCCGTCCGCCGGGCCCGGTTCCACGAGCCGTGCTCGGCCGCGAAGGCGTCGAGCCGGTAGTCCTTCGGGAACTGGGCCCCCGTGTAGAAGCACAGGTCGAGCGACGCCGAGTGCGACTGGAGCAGGACGTCGGGGACGATTGTCTTGTCCTT
>DATGLO010000179.1:0-7468 GCA_035294105.1 Allostellaceae bacterium | reverse complement strand
CTGGCGACCTGGATATCGCTGGACGCAGCAAGCGGGGTCGTTCTCCACAGGGCAAGGACGAGCGAAAAAAGAAAACGGCCCGGAAGCGCGTCCGGGCCGTTTTCTTTTGCGCGAAAGGGCGGAGGCGGCTTAGCCGCGATTGTTCTTCGACTCGTCGAAGAAGCGGACGCGCTTGGTCGGTGCGCCGAGCGAGCGGCGCTCGACGATCGGCGCACGGCGCACGACGGCGGGCGCTGGAGCATAGGCCGCCATGGCGGCTTCGTTCGCCGAGATGCGCGGTGCGCTGTCGGGGCGCGGCATGCGGCGCTGTTGTGCGGCGCCTTTCGGCGGTCCGGTGCGCTTCTTCGGCTCGGGCGCCTTGCGCACTTTGAGATGGCGCGAATCAATCACCTGCCCGTCGAGCGACTCGATCGCCGCTTCCACCGCGCTCGGCGGCGCCAAGCTGACGAGCCCGCGCGGTGTGCGCTCGACATCGCCTTGGGGATGTTCGATCACCGCGCCCAGAACCAGCCCGTAGTCGTCGAACAATGCCGCCAGCGCCGCGCCGGTGAAATTCTCCGGCATGTTCGTGACAACGATGTTCCCTTTGAATTGGGCCGCGCGCATCTCAGACTTCCCTGCTTATCTTGCTTCCCATGATAACGGTTTCTTGTCCATCCGGCTCCCGCATTCTTCGAACTCTCTCCTGAACGGAATGCATAGACGACGAAACTGCGACAAAAACCCGCAAGCGATAGCGGAATTGGCGGCCAGCAGCCCCGGCGGCCCGTCTCAAGGAACGCTTGCGCTCCGCTAATTTATGCGCCGCAGATGCCGAATCTCCCCGAAGACGCGGCGATTCGCGTGTCCGACGAACGTGTCACAGGCCGGTCACGATAGATCGCGCGTATGCCGGCCGGGGAGGTCGCTGACACGATCAGGCGAAAACCTGCCACAGCAGGACCAGGTTCAAACCCAGTACTAAGACAGCGCCGGTCCATGCGACGAGGCGTGTCGCGGGACCATTGACGAGGTCGCCCATCACGTCGCGTCGGCTGGTGAAGATCAGCAACGCGACCATCGGAATGGGCAGGGTGAGGCTGAGCACGACCTGGCTGACGACCAGCGCCTCGGTCGGATCGATGCCTATCCCAACCGCGACGAAAGCGGGAAGCATCGTGATGACGCGCCGCAGCCATATCGGAATGCGAAAGCCGACGAAGCCTTGCATGATCATCTGCCCGGCCATCGTGCCGACGGTCGAACTCGAGATGCCCGAGGCGACCAACGAAATGAGGAATACCGCTGCCGCGGCGCCGCCCAAGAGCGGCGCGAGCGTGTGATAGGCGGTCTCGATTTCGGCAACGTCGCTGTGTCCAAGGTGAAAGGCGTTCGCCGCCATGATCACCATCGCCATGTTGACGAGCCCGGCGAGCGACAAGGCGACGACGACTTCGCGGTTCGAGAAGCGCACGAGGAGACGCCTTTCGCTTTCGAGAGGCGCGTCGATCCGCGACTGGGTCAGGCCCGAATGCAGATAAACCGCGTGCGGCATCACCGTCGCGCCAATGATACCAACGACGAGCAGCAAGGCCGCGTTGTCGGGCAGATTGGGAACAAGCGAAACAGACGCATCGCGCCAGTCGACCGGCGCGATGAACAGCTCGACGAGGTAGCAAAGCGCGATCACCGCGACGAGGCTGCCGATCACCAGCTCGACCGGCCGAAAGCCCGTGCGCTCGAGCGACAGTATCCCGTAGCTGACGATGCCCGTGACGATCATACCGGCGAGCAGCGGCACGTGCAGAAGCAGGGCGAGGCCGATCGCACCGCCGAGGAATTCGGCGAGATCGGTGGCCATCGCGGCGACCTCGCTGATGCCCCACATTCCCCAAACGACGGCGCGCGGAAAGCGCTCGCGGCTCAGCTCGGCGAGGTTTCGCCCGGCCACGATGCCGAGCTTCGCCGACAGCGCCTGAAACAGCATCGCGACAAGATTGGCCAGCACGAGGACCCATAGCAGGCGATAGCCATAGCGCGCGCCCGCCTGGATGTTGGTCGCAAAATTGCCCGGATCGATATAAGCGATCGAGGTGACGACCGCCGGCCCAAGGAACGGCACGAACGCGCGCCAGCCGCGGCGCCGTCCTGCCAACGCTTCGCGTATCTCGAGCCGCGTCCGCTCGGTCAGGTTCTTCGGGGTGGGTTCGTCCATCGCTTTATTGTAACCCGCGCGCCCGCCTTCGGTCGCGATGCCCCCGCTCTATTTCGCGATGGCGCTCTCGCTATAATGTCGCGGGCGCAGCGCAAGATGCAGCCTATAAAGCATAAGGGAGAGGATATGACCGACGCCGGCAAAAACCGCACCATCGAGCAACGCTTGCAGGCGATCGAGGATCGTCTCGAAATTCTCAATCTTATCGCGGCGCATCCGCCGGGCGCCGACAGCGCCTCGCATGATTTTGCGGAATATTTTTGGGCGAGCGACGGTACGATCGACATGGCCGGGCAGCCGAAACCCTACGAGGCGATGATCGGCGTTCTGAACACGCCCGGTTTCGCTGAGGCACAGCGCCAAGGCATCTGTCATTTCACCAGCCTGCCGCATATCGCGCTCGATGGCGACCGGGCGGTCGCAACGTCCTATCTCCAGATTCTCGCCGCCGATCCCGACGGCAAGCCTTTTGAATTATCCGCGCATGGCACATCGCGGGGCTTTCGCGTGCTGCGGCTGTCGGTCAACCGCTGGGAACTGGTGCGAACGCCGCAGGGATGGCGCATCAAGAGCCGCTCGGTGCGCGGTATGGATACGCCCGGCTCGCGCGAGCTTTTGAAAAAAACCGCGACCGTTCCGACGGCTTAAGCGTGCGACAGCGCCTCGGCGAGCAAGGTCAGGCCCGCCGCAGCGAAGGCGCGCATATTGGCGATGCGGTCCCTCTGCCGCGTCTCGACGGTGATGGCGCGCTCGCCCGCCGCGCCCACAACCGCGATGCAGCTGTGCCCCGGCGCATCGCCGTAGCGATTGCCGGTCGGGCCCGCGGCGCCGGTTTCGCCGAGCGCCCAGTCGGTGGCAAAACGCTCGCGCATGCGCCGCGCCGCAAGAAGCGCGTAGGCTTCCGTTGAAGCTCGCATGCCGGCGAGGTCCGCCTCGCCCAAGCCCAACAGCGCGAGCCGCGCTTTAGCCGTGTAGACGACGGCGCCGCCGAGGAAATAACCCGAGGCGCCGGGGAGGGCGAGCAGCGCGCTCGAGATCAGTCCGCCGGTCGAGGATTCCGCGATCGCGATGTGCTGCTTCTTGGCGCGGAGCAACACCGCGCATTTCTCGGCGAGTGGCAACAATGTGTCCATTCTTCTTCCTTTAGCTCATGGCGAAAATTCCGATCACCCCGGCCGCAAGGAACATCCACAGCGGATTGATCTCGGTGCCGAGCGCGACGAGCGCCGTCGCGGCGGTGATGGCGAAGGTCAGCCAATCGTGATCGGCGGCGCTGCTCAAGACGAAAGCCGAGGAAAAAACGAGTCCGATCGTGATCGGCGCCAAGCCGGTCTGGATCGCGCGGCGCCAGGGCGCATTGCGGAACCGATGCCACAGGCCGCCGACGATGAAAGCGAGGGTGCCCGCGGGGACAGCGATCGCGAGCGTCGCAACCGTCGCGCCGAGAAGCCCCGCCACTTGCCAGCCGACGAGCGCGAACATCAGGAAATTCGGGCCCGGCGCGGCTTGCGCAATCGCGAAGAAATCCGCGAATTGCTGATCGGTCAGCCAGTGCTGGTTTTCGACGAGATAGCGATGAACATCGGGCAGCACGACGTTGATGCCGCCGAATGACAGGAGAGACCACATCGAAAAACGCGTCACGATCTGGCCGAGGATCGTCGCCTCGCTCATCGCTGGCGCCACCAGGCAATGGCGACGCTGAGCGGCGCCAGGGCGATCATCACCTCGATCAGCGGAAAGCGGAACAGGCCCATGCCGAGAAAGGCGGCAAGGCCGAACAGCGCGGAGAGCGGCTTGTCGCGATGCGGTCGCGCCAGGCGGATGCCGACGGTGATGATGAAGCCGGCTGCGGCGGCGGAAATGCCGCTCAGGATGCCGTGGATGACAGCGATCTGGCCGAACTCGGTGTAGAGCACGCCGAGCGCGACGAAGATCACGAGCGGTACGGCAATCACGCCCGCGACGGCGGCGGCGGCGCCGGAGGCACCGTGCTGGCGCTGACCGAGGCACATCGCAAAATTGACGATGTTCGGGCCGGGCAGGAACTGGCAGAGGCTGAGCGTCTCGGTGAAGTCCTCGTCGCTCATCCAGTGGCGTCGTTGCACGAGCGCGCGGTGCGCCCAGTTGATCGCGCCGCCGAAGCCCGACAGGCTGATCTGCATGAAGGCGACGAACAGATCGACGAGACCGGCATTGCCGCTTCGTGGCGCCGCGTGCCCGTGAATTTCACTCATCCGCACCTGTCGAAGCGAGCGCGCCGATCGCGGTTCACGGCAACAAGGTAACGACGACCTCGTGCGCGGCAACGCCTTTGAGGCCGCTCGGAGGCGCGTCAGGCTGTTTCTCGACCCTGTCCGCGGGGATGCCTTGCTGTGTCAGCGCCTGCATCACTGTCGTCGCCCGCTGATCGGCAAGCGTCGCATCATGCGCCGTGGCGCCATCCGCGCGGCCCGCGACGAGGATCTTCGATGGCGAAACGTCATGCGCGGTCGAGACGATGGTGGCGACGATGCGCTGTCCGTCGGAGGTCAGGGTGGCGCTGTCGTTGTCGAAATAGACGAGATAACTGCGCGGCTGATCGAGATGCGCGCAGGAGACGAGCGTCGTACCGATAGCGAGCACAATAAAGCGAACCGGCCGTGCCGAACGCATGATCAGTCGGCCTCTTGCACGATATGTCCGTCTGCGGTCACCGCGACGTCGATCTGCTGGCCGTTCCGCATCGCCGTGCCGTGCCAGGCATTATCGCAGCCTTTGCGAAGATGAAGCGGATTCTTATAGCCGGCCTTGATCAGCTTATCGCGAATCTGCTCGACTGTCGTCTTGTCGATATGCGTGCCGGGCGCGCACGCCGCGTGCGCCGGCGGGATCAATGGGCTGCTTGCCGCGTAGAGCGCGACGAGAAGTCCGACATTTGCCAGAAGAGCGATGAGGACCAGCCGCGCTTTCATGGCTTCCCTGTCCTTCAAGACCGGCTGTCACAGCCGATGGTGGGCCGGGAGGGGTTCGAACCCTCGACCACTCGATTAAAAGTCGAGTGCTCTACCACTGAGCTACCGGCCCGACCCACGCGGAAGCTCACCGGCTGAGCTACGGGCTCGTGCGAAGGCCCGGACAATAGAAGCGGCCTCCGCGCCGGTCAATCGAAGCCCGGCAAGGTCGAATCCGGAAAACGTCGGTTCAGATCGAGCGCTGGAGACGCGGCGTCGGGGGCGGCTGCGCCGGCTGCGTCGTTTTTGCGGCATCAGGATTATCGTCGGCCATCTTGAGCGCCGCGAGCGCGACAACGTTGAGCGCCTCGAGCATCGGTGCCGAAAGCTTCATGCCCGACCAGTCGAGCGAGCGACCGAGCGGCGATGCGCTCGGCGTATCGAGCGGGCCGCCGAAGCCGCCGGGCGTGTCGAGCGTTTGGGTCATCGCCGCCGCCGCGAAAGAGCCGCTGAGGGGGGACGACGGCATCGACGGCGCGTCGCCGCCAAAAGCGCTCGCGTCTTTCTCGATCTTCGCGGCGACCGTTTGATAGATTTCGCCGACGGTTTTGGCGCGGCCTGAGGCATCGTAGAAGATGCCCGGATTGGCGGCAGCCGCATCGGGCAGGAGCTTCGCCGCGATCGTGTTGCCTTTGGTGTCGAGCGCTTTCAGGAATTCCGTCGCGCCGCCCGCGCCGAGAAAATGCGCCATGTAGAGATCGCCGCGCGACAACGGCCGCCCGATCGCTTGCTCGATCTCGGTCTGATTCTGCTTTGCGTATTCGGCGGCGAGATCGGCCGACAAAGTGGGGTTCGAGCGCAAGTCGAGAATTTTCTGGCGGACGCTCGCATTCGCCACGACGAGCTTGCCGCTGCCGGTTTGCGATATCTGCTGCGCCAGATCGCCGACGCCGTATTTGTCGCCGAAGCGATGCACCATATCGAGCCAGGTTGAATCGACGAATTGAAAAAGGCCGGCCGCACTGCTGGTCGAGGACTTCGCATCTGCGCGAAAGCCGCTTTCGCGCGCCGCCTGGGCCATCAACAGGCCGAAATCCGTCGAGGTCGCCTGGCTTGCCTGTCGGATGCTGCGCAGAACGGTCGGATCGACCTTGCTCGAGAGAGCAGGGTAGGGATTGTTCGGGACAGTCATGGCCCGAACGCTAAGAGATTATGGTTAACGGGACGTTAAGCTAATGAGCGCTGAAAGCGTGGACCAGGGCCCAGGCCAGCAAGGCCATCGCGGCCAGGAGCGGTATGGTCCGCCACACTTGCTTCAGCCAGGGGAAGGCGTTGTCGTTCGCCGCCCGGGGTGGCCGGCCGGTGCGCAAGCGCACGGCAGCGATCCCGGCGGGTGGACCCCCGGTTGTGCCGCGCTCGGGGCGCGGATCAGCCACGCTGGGCGATCGGGACGTAGTCGCGCTTGGTGGGCCCGGTATACAGCTGGCGCGGCCGCCCGATCTTCTGGTTTGGGTCTTCGATCATCTCGTTCCATTGGGCGACCCAGCCCACGGTTCGCGCGATGGCGAACAGCACGGTGAACATCGAGGTCGGGAAGCCCATCGCCTTCAAGATGATGCCGGAATAGAAGTCGACGTTCGGATAGAGCTTCTTTTCGATGAAATAGTCGTCCTTGAGCGCGACCTTCTCGAGCTCCATCGCGAGATCGAGCAGCGGATCTTCGACACCGAGCTCGTCCAGAACCTCGTGGCATGAATCGCGCAGCACTTTGGCGCGCGGATCGAAGTTCTTATAGACGCGGTGGCCGAAGCCCATAAGCATGAAGTTGTCGTTCTTGTCCTTCGCGCGCTTCACGTATTCGGGAATGCGATCCTTGCTGCCGATTTGCATCAGCATCTTCAATACCGCCTCGTTGGCACCGCCATGCGCCGGGCCCCACAGCGAAGCGATGCCGGCGGCGATGCAAGCGAAGGGATTGGCGCCCGAAGAGCCCGCGAGGCGCACGGTCGAGGTGGACGCGTTCTGCTCGTGATCGGCATGGAGGATGAAGATCTTGTCCATCGCCTTGGCGAGGGTCGGGCTGACCTTCATCTCCTCGCAGGGCACGCCGAAGGTCATGTAGAGGAAGTTTTCGGCGTAATCGAGCGCGTTCTTCGGATACATGAACGGCTGACCGACCGAATACTTGTAGGTCATCGCCGCGATCGTCGGCATCTTCGCGATCAGCCGGTGCGAGGCGATCATGCGCTGTGTCGGATCGGAGATGTCGGTCGAGTCGTGATAGAAGGCGGAGAGCGCGCCGACGACCCCGCACATCACCGCCATGGGATGGGCATCGCGC
>DATGLO010000178.1:0-2190 GCA_035294105.1 Allostellaceae bacterium | reverse complement strand
TGGGCCGTCTTCATCGAGGCGCAGCGCGTTCCCGCCCACCGCTATCCGGTCGGCGAATTTCCCGATCCGGTCTCAGCGTTGGTCGACGCAGAGCGGCGCGCGCAGTTCGAGGAGGAAGGCGCGCACTTCGAGAGCCGCTATTTCCTGACGTTGTTGTGGTTGCCGCCGGCGGACGATGCCGCGCGCGCCGAGGCCTGGCTCTACGAAAATCGCGCGCAAGGTGCCGCCGATTGGCGCGCGGCGCTCGAAAGCTTCGTCGATCGCACCGACCGCGTGCTCGCGCTGATCGAAGGCTTCATGCCCGAAGCCGAGTGGCTCGATGACGGCGAGACACTGACTTACCTGCATTCCTGCGTTTCGACGCGTCGCCAGCGCGTGCGCGTGCCCGAGACGCCGATATATCTCGACGCCATCCTGGTCGACGAGGACCTGACCGCCGGCCTCGAACCGCGCCTCGGGCGAGCGCATCTTCGAACGCTGACGGTCATGGGCTTCCCGTCGCAGACCTGGCCGGGGCTGCTCGACGACCTGAACCGGCTTGCCTTTCCGTATCGCTGGGCGACGCGCGCCGTCTGCCTCGACAAGACCGATGCGACCAGGCTGCTCGCGAAGATCCGCCGTCAATGGTTCGCCAAGCGCAAGAGCATCATGGCGATCCTCAAGGAGGTGATGACCAACGAGGCGTCGGTGCTGATGGATTCCGACGCGGCCAACAAGGCGCTCGACGCCGATGCCGCATTGCAGGAACTCGGCACCGATCTCGTCGGCGAAGCCTACGTCACAGCGACGGTCACGGTCTGGAGCGAGGACTCGCGTATCGCCGACGAGCGCCTGCGCCTCGTCGAGAAGACCATTCAGGGCCGCGATTTCACCTGCATGCGCGAGGGCGTCAACGCCATCGAGGCGTGGCTGGGTTCGGTGCCGGGTCACGTCTATGCCAATGTTCGTCAGCCGCCCGTCTCGACTCTCAATCTCGCACACATGATGCCGTTCTCGGCGGTGTGGGCCGGGCCGGAACGGGATGAGCATTTCCAGGCGCCGCCGCTCTTCTTCGCACGGACCGAAGGGTCCACGCCGTTCCGCTTCTCGCTCCATGTTGGCGATGTCGGTCACACGCTGATCGTTGGACCGACCGGCGCCGGCAAGAGCGTGCTGCTGGCGCTAATGGCGCTGCAGTTCCGGCGCTATGCCGGCGCGCAGGTCTTCGCCTTCGATTTCGGCGGATCGATCCGCGCCGCCGCGCTCGCGATGGGCGGCGATTGGCACGACCTCGGCGGCGCGCTCGCGAATGACCTGAACGTGCCCGTCGCCCTTCAGCCGCTGGCGCGTGTCGACGACGCCGGCGAGCGCGCCTGGGCAGCCGAGTGGGTCGCGACCTTGCTCGCCCGGGAGTCGGTGACCGTCACGCCCGAGCTCAAGGAGCATCTCTGGTCAGCGCTCACTTCGCTCGCTTCTGCGCCGCTCGTAGAGCGGACCATGACAGGCCTTTCGGTCCTGCTGCAGTCCAATGCGCTGAAGCAGGCGCTCCAGCCTTACACCCTGTCGGGACCATGGGGTCGTTTGCTCGATGCGGAGACCGAGCGCCTCGGCGAAGCGGATATCCAGGCCTTCGAGACGGAAGGCCTGATCGGCGCCGGTGCAGCACCCGCGGTGCTGTCGTATCTCTTCCATCGCATCGAGGATCGCTTCGACGGACGTCCCACGCTGCTCATCGTGGATGAGGGCTGGCTCGCGCTCGACGATCCCGGCTTCGCGGCTCAGCTTCGCGAATGGCTGAAGACGCTGCGGAAGAAGAATGCTTCCGTCATCTTCGCCACCCAGTCGCTCGCCGACATAGACAATAGCGCCATCGCGCCGGCGATTATCGAAAGCTGCCCGACACGGATTCTTCTGCCGAATGAGCGCGCGCTCGAGCCGCAGATCGCTGCGATCTATCGCCGCTTCGGCCTCAACGACCGGCAGATCGAGATCCTGAGTCGGGCGACGCCGAAGCGCGAATATTACTGCCAGTCGCGGCGCGGCAATCGCCTGTTCGAGCTCGGCCTATCCGAAGTCGCGCTCGCCTTCACCGCCGCATCGTCAAAGACCGATCAGACCACGATCGAAGAGGTCCTCGCCGCTCATGGCCGCGCCGGCTTCGCCGCGGCCTGGCTGCGCCTCAAGGACCTCGATTGGGCGGCCGACATGCTC
>DATGLO010000177.1:0-3429 GCA_035294105.1 Allostellaceae bacterium | reverse complement strand
GCAGTTTGAGGGCGCGCGAAGCGGCGTGGCTGGCGGCGCGACTTATCGCCGACGATCTCGGCCAGCTCGGCATCACCGTCGATTGCGCGCCCGTGCTCGACCTACCGGTTGCGGGCGCCGATCCCATTATCGGCGACCGCGCCTGGGGCGGCGATCCCGCAACCGTGGCGGAAAACGGGCTCGCCGTCTGCGACGGGCTGATGGCGGGCGCCGTTCTGCCGGTGATCAAGCATATCCCAGGGCATGGTCGTGCCACCGTCGACAGCCATCGCGCTTTGCCGGTCGTCGACACGGCGCGCGCCGGGCTCGACTCGACCGATTTTGCCCCGTTTCGCGCGCTTGCCGGAATGCCCTGGGCAATGACCGCGCATGTGCTATACACCGCTATCGATCCTGACCGGCCAGCGACCTTGTCGCCGCGTGTCATCGATGTCATCAGGGCCGAAATCGGATTTGACGGCGTGCTCCTTTCCGACGATCTATCGATGGCGGCGCTCGGCGGTAAGATCGAGGCGCGCGCTTGGGACGCGCTGAAGGCGGGTTGTGACTTGGTGCTGCACTGCAACGGCATGCTCGACGAGATGGAGGCGATCGCTGCGGCGATTGAGTCCCTGAGCGCGGCGGCGGAACGACGGGTCGCGGCCGGCGAAGCGCGGCGCAAGGCGCCGGGCGCGTTCGATCGCAACGCGGCCGAAGCGCGTTTCGCCGCGCTGCTCGCGGGACGCGGTTGATGCTCAACTACGCACAGATCATCCAGGCGTTGTCGGTCGGCGCATTGCCGGTGATTTTCGCGATCACCTTTCACGAGGCGGCGCATGGCTTCGTTGCGCACAAGCTCGGCGACGACACCGCCTGGCGCATGGGCCGCGTTAGCTTCAACCCGATCAAGCATATCGACCTCTTCGGCACGATCATTTTGCCGCTCGTGCTCTTCGTGAGCACCGCCGCTACCGGCAAGCCCTTCGTCTTCGGCTATGCGAAGCCGGTGCCGGTGCGGTTCGATCGCCTCAATCATCCGCGCCGCGACATGGTTTGGGTCGCGCTTGCCGGTCCCGGAACGAACATCCTGCTGGCCCTGATCTCGGCGATCCTGCTTGGCGGCACCCATTACCTGCCTGCGCTGTTTCAGCGCTGGAGCGATGCGAGCCTGCAGCTCTCGGTGATTTTTAACCTGATCATCGCGGTCTTTAACATGATCCCGCTGCCGCCGCTCGACGGCGGTCGCGTCGCGGTCGGCCTTTTGCCGGATTTCCTCGCGATTCCTCTCGCGCGCAGCGAGCGTTACGGCATGCTGATCCTGATCGCGCTATTGTTTCTGTTGCCGATGATCGGCGAGCAGCTGCACATGGACCTCAACGTCGTATGGTGGGTGATCGAGAAGCCGATCGACTGGCTGCTCGATCTGATTTCCTGGATCACCGGATCATGAGCGACGTCGAACCCTTCGAGATGCAAAAGCCCGCGGTCGAGCCGAGCGCCGAGCTCGTCGTCGATCTCGAAGGCTACGAAGGGCCGATCGACGCGTTGCTCCAGCTCGCGCGCGAGCAGAAGGTCGATATCACCAAGATCTCGATCTTGCGCCTTGCGGACCAGTATCTCGCTTTCATCGCCGCGGCGCGGCGGCTGCGGCTGGAGATCGCGGCGGATTATCTCGTGATGGCGGCGTGGCTCGCCTATCTCAAATCGCGGCTGCTGTTGCCGCAACCCGCCGAAGCCGCAGAGCCTTCGGGCGAAGAGATGGCGGCGGCGCTTACCCATCAATTGCGCCGTCTCGAAGCGATGCAGCAGGCCGGGCAGGGGCTCTTTGCGCGCGATCTATTGGGTCGCGACGTGTTCACGCGCGGTGCGCCCGAGGGATTGCCGCGCGTGCTGATCCCGGTCTACGAGGCGACGCTCTACGATCTCCTGAAAGCTTATGGCGAAGGGCGTTCGCGCAAGGAATCGGGCGTGCTCCATATCGAAGCGCCCGAGCTTTATTCGATGGACGATGCGCTGCAGCGTCTCGGCCGGCTCCTCGGCCGGTTACCCGATTGGCGAACGCTGGCGAGCTTCTTGCCCGCGGGCCTGGCGCCGGGGCTGGTGCAGCGCTCGGCCGTCGCCGCGACCTTTGCCGCGACGCTGGAATTGGTGCGCTCCGGCAAGCTGCAAGTGCGCCAAGACGAACCCTTCGGTCCCATTTATCTGCGTAGCCCGCCCAACGAGACCTCATGAGCTTCAGCGACAACGACACTTCCACGCCGAGCGGCGCTTCGAGCGAGCATGACGACAATCTGCGGCTCGTCGAAGCCCTGCTGTTCGCCGCTACCGCGCCTATGGACGAAGACGGCATCAAGCAGCGTCTGCCCGAAGGCACGGATATCGCGGCGCTGATCGAGGAGCTGACCGCGCAATACGCGCCCCGCGGGGTGAATATCGTGCGAGTCGCCGGCGGCTGGACGATCCGCACTGCACCCGATCTCGCGCCGCGGCTAAAGCTGACGCAGAAGGTCGGGCGCAAGCTGTCGCGTGCCGCGATCGAGACGCTCGCGATTGTCGCCTATCACCAGCCGGTGACGCGTGCCGAGATCGAGGAAATCCGCGGCGTCATCATCAGCAAAGGCACGCTCGACACGTTGATGGAGGCGGGTTGGATCATCCCCAAGGGGCGCAAGCAGACGGTCGGTCGCCCGGTCACCTGGGTGACGACCGAGGCCTTCCTGCTGCATTTCGGTCTCGCCAGCCTCGCCGACCTGCCGGGTATCGACGAACTGCGCGCCGCCGGGCTGATCGGGCCGCGGCCGGTCTCGACCTTGAGCGAGACCATTGGGCCGGCGGAGGCGCGGCTGCCCGATGCGCCGGAGGATGCCGGGGCCGATGCGGCCGACGCAGCGGACAACGACGATCTGTCGCCACCGGGCGACGACGAATCTGCGGCACAATTTTGAGGTCGCGCTCGCAGCCGCCACAGCCGCCCCGGACAAGCGCTTCGCGGTCGGCCCCTTCGGGCTCGCGCGCGAGGAGCGAGTGAACGGGTCGCCGGTCGCGCGAGCGGCAATAAAAATGCGCGCGCTCGTTTGCGGGCCCGCGCCGCTTTTGTCATGATCGGAATCGATCAAGCATCACAGTGAAGTAGTCGATGTTCGATTTCGCCTGGTCGGAGCTCGCGCTGATCGCGGTCGTCGCGCTCGTCGTTATCGGCCCAAAGGATCTGCCGCGCGTCATGCGTATCGTCGGACAATGGACGCGACGGGCGCGGGCGATCGCGCGCGAATTCCAAGGCAGCCTCGACCAGATGATGCGCGAAGCCGAGCTCGACGAGATCAAGCGCCACATGGACCGCGCCTCGAGCTTCAATGTCGAGAACGAGATCCGCCGCGTCGTCGATCCGACCGGCGAAGTGCAGCGCTCGCTCAGCGAGCCCGTACTGACCAACCCGCTCGCCGATCCGCC
>DATGLO010000176.1:0-2911 GCA_035294105.1 Allostellaceae bacterium | reverse complement strand
CGATCGCCGCCGCGCCGGCATCTTCGACGCGCAGCGCCAGATCGAGCGCGGTTATTTCAGAAGTCTTGGCCCAGCCTTCGACCGCGACCTTGCCGTCACGGGCATCGATGCCGACCGCGATCCTGCCGGGAAAGCGTCGGCAGCCCTCCTTGACGAGATCGGGATTGGTCAATGCGGCGGTGCCGAGGATGACGCGCGTCACGCCTTTGCCGAGCCAAGCCTCGATCGTCGCGAGATCGCGGATGCCGCCGCCGAGCTGCACCGGCAGGCGGACCGCGGCGAGGATCGCCTCGACGCTCTTCGCATTCATCGGCTTCCCCGCGAAGGCGCCGTCGAGATCGACGAGATGCAACCAGCGGCATCCGAGAGCGACAAAACTCTGCGCCTGCGCCGCGGGATCGTCGTTAAAGACGGTGGCGGCGCTCATTGCGCCGCGCACAAGGCGGACGCAGCGCCCGTCTTTCAAATCGATCGCCGGATAAAGGATCACGGCTTGGCCTTGCCGCGGCCGCCGCTCAATCGCTTGAAGTAGAAATACCCCGGGATCACCTTGCCCTCGACCCGCGCATAGGCGGGATGCGTGCCCCAGCGCTGGAAGCCCATCGTCTCGTAGAGCCCGATCGCCGCTTCCTGGGTGGCGCGCACATCGAGGTTGAGGACGGCGAATCCCGCGGCGCGCGCGGCATCCTCGATTGCTTCGATCATACGCCGCGCCAGGCCGTGGCCGCGCGACCACGGCGCAAGGAAGTTGCCCGTGAGCTGGGCCGCGAAGGATTGTGCCTCGTTGTTCTTGGGCGGTCCGACGAGCTGCACCGCGCCGCAGATTGTGCCGTTGAGCCGCGCGACGAAGAGCGCACGCTCGGGCACCAGCAGAACGCCGTTCCAATAGGCTTCGAGCACGGTGCGTGCCGGCGCCTTGACCCAGCCGAAGCCGCCACCGTCTTCGATCGCCGCGACCGTTGCCTCGCAGAGATCCTCGAGATCGTCGCCGTCGAAGGCGCGCAGCCGCTCGACGGAGGTGGTAACCGCCTCGGCGCTCATGGCCGCCAGCGGAGAAAATTCGCGATAAGCCGTAGCCCGGTCATCTGGCTTTTCTCGGGGTGGAACTGGACCCCAACGATATTGTCGCGGCCGACGACCGCGGCAATAGGCCCGGCGTAATCGACATCGGCGACGAGGTCGGTTTCGTCGTTCGGCTTGAGACCGTAGGAATGGACGAAATAGGCGTGCGCGCCGTTCTCGATCCCTTCCAGCACCGGATGACCGCGCCGGAACTGCAGCTGATTCCAGCCCATATGAGGGATTTTGAGCGCTGGATCTCGCGGCGTCAGCGGGCCGACCTCGCCTTTGATCCAGCCGAGCCCGTCGACGGTTTCGAATTCGCGCCCGCGCTCGGCCAAAAGCTGCATGCCGACGCAGATGCCGAGGAACGGCCGCCCGTCGCGCAGCACCACCTGCTTGAGCGCGTCTTCCATGCCGGGAACGGCGGCAAGGCCGCGGCGGCAATCGGCAAAAGCGCCGACGCCCGGCAGCACGACGCGCGAGGCATCGCGCAGGCTGTCGGCATGATTGGTGACGAGCACGCGGCCGTCGGCGCCGCTTTCGCGCGCCGCACGCTCGAAGGCTTTCGCCGCCGAACGCAGATTGCCCGAGCCGTAATCGATCACGACCGTCGTCATCATTCCGCCTCGTCACTGCGAAGAGCAAAGCGGCGAAGCAATCCAGAGCGGCGCGCTTGTTTTGGATTGCTTCGCTTCGCTCGCAATGACATTGAGGAAGCAAAAGTATTCATCAAGCCCAACCTACAGCGAACCGCCGAGCACGCCTTTCGTCGACGGCACCATGTCGAGCCGCCGCGGATCGACCGCCACCGCCTGGCGCAGCGCGCGGGCAAGACCCTTGAAACAGGATTCGACGATATGGTGGTTGTTCTCGCCGTAGAGATTCTCGACATGCAGCGTGCAGCCCGCCGATTGCGCAAAGGCCTGGAACCATTCCTTGAACAGCTCGGTATCCATCTCGCCGAGCTTCGGCCGCGAGAACTTCACCTTCCAAATGAGATAAGGCCGATTCGAGAGATCGAGCGCGACGCGGGTCAGCGTCTCGTCCATCGGCACCAGCGCCTCGCCCCAGCGCATGATGCCGCGGCGATCGCCCAAGGCTTTCGCTACGGCCTCGCCGACGACATAGCCCGAATCCTCGGTCGTGTGGTGGAAATCGATATGCAGATCGCCTTTCGCCGTCACCGCGAGATCGATGAGGCTGTGCCGCGACAGCTGATCGAGCATGTGGTCGAGGAAGCCGATGCCCGTGGCGATGTCGGAAACGCCGGTGCCGTCGAGATTGAGCCGCGCGCTGATGCTGGTCTCGCGCGTCTTGCGCTCGACCGTCGTCTCACGCGCCGATACGCCCGCCGCACGCACAGGGGATGCGCGGCGCGAGGCCTTCTTGGCTTTGGCTTTCTTTGCGGGCAAGGGAACTCCTCAGGGCCGCGCTTTTAGCATCCTTTGGCCGGAAATGAAACGCGCCGCCCCTCGCCATGAGGAGCGGCGCGTTGCGCGAAACCGGCCGCTCAGATCACCAGCGCGCCATGTTGGCTTTGCCCTTCGGTGAAGCCGCGCGATTTCATCCAGTCATAGGTCCGGCCGAAGAGGGTCGGATCGTAATAATCGACATGCTTGTAATGGACGAAGGCGCGGAGCAGCTCGTTCGGCTTGAGCGCCCCTTTGGTCGGCGCGCAGATGTGATGCGCATATTTGTAGAAGTCGGCGTTGATGCGATCGACCGCGACGTTCTCGGCGTCGTAATACGCTTTGCGCTGCTCCGAGGTCAGGTTGGCGCCGATGACTTCGCCGCCGCGATAAAATTCGGCCGCGATGATATGCGCGCCTTCCTTGAGGCCGAGGCTGAT
>DATGLO010000175.1:0-3888 GCA_035294105.1 Allostellaceae bacterium | reverse complement strand
CCAGGCACGCCAGGCTTCGGGCGCCCGCGGATCGCGGGTCCAACGCACATCGATTTCGCCCGGCGACAGCGCCCTGTAGTTCGGGGCCAGCTTCAGCGCGGTCGTGATGATCCGGGCATTAACCGGAAGATAGACCGAGGTGCGCACGACATCGTGAACGCTCGTGCCGACCGCGGCGAAGCCATGACCGCGCATCAGCGTCACGTTGCCGTTCGCCATCCGCTTGGCAAGATCGCGCCCCTGGTCAACGTTGACGACCAATAAGTTCGTATTATCGCCGAATTTTTCGGCGATATCCCATAACGGCACCTCGGCGCCCATCGTCGCGGCGACATGAATCACCGGCTTGATCGGCACGCCGGTGATGCCGAAGGCCAAGGTTTCCTCGGCATGGCTGTGCACCACCGCGCCGACATCCGGACGCGCTTCATAGAGGCAGCCATGGATGAAGCGCTCGAGATAAGGCGGGCGCTTGTCGTCGCCGACGACCTTGCCGTCGAGGGTGAATTCCATGATATCGGCTTCGGTCACGAGCTCGGGGCTGCGCGAGCGCGACAAGAGGAAATGATCCGGCTTTTCCGGATGACGCATGCTGACATGGCCGTAAGCGTCGACCACGCCCTGATGCGCGAGGATGCGGTTGGCGATGACGAGATCGCGATAGGTCTGTTTCAGGTCGGCCATGCTCTTCCCCTTAATGCGATTCGAACGTTTTGACGAAGATATCCTCGATCGGCATCTTCTTCGCGATCAGTCCCTGCTCGTGCAAATAGGTGACGAGCGCTTCGAGCGTTTTGCGGTTGTCCTCGATGCCGTCCGGCCAGGGATCGCCGCCGAAGACTTCCTCGATTTCGTCGAGATCGGCGGTCATCCAGGGCAGCATGCAGCGCAGAGCGCCGGTTTCGCGCTGCAACCGAAGCGAGCGCGCACGCGACGCCTTGAGCGCTTCATAGAGGCTCGAGGCGGCAAAAGGATATTTCTCGTGGGTATCGCGACGCATCGCGACGAGATGCATGATCGGAAAGATTCCGGTGCGCTTATAGTAATCCTTCTCGACCTCGCGATAGTTTGGAAAGAGCCGGACGACATCGGGATTGCGGCGGAAGCAGGCCGGCAGACCCGTCGCGAAGATCGCGTCGATCTCGCCTTTGTCGATGAGATCGCTCAGCGATTTCTTGGGATCGGCGATCTCGATATCGACCTTCTTTAACAGCGGCGGCGCCGAAGGCTGACCGTGGCTGCCGACATGGTTGAGCGCGCCCTGTACGAAATGGATCTTCGACATGTCGACGCCATAGTCGTGCTCCAGCATGCCGCGAATGAAGATCGCCGCGGTCTGCGTATAGAGCGGCGTGCCGACGCGCTTGCCTTCGAGGTCTTTGGGGGTCTTGATGCCGGCGCGCTTGTTGATGGTGATCATCGAGTGGCGGAAGACGCGCGACGGGAAGAACGGCAACGCTACGAAAGGCGTCGTCCCGGCGCTGAGCCCCGAGATGAATTCCGAGCTCGAGAATTCCGAGGCATCGAATTCCTGGCTGCCGCCCATGCGGTCGAAAATTTCGCGCGGGTTGTTGATGGCGAGGAAGTTGATATCGAAACCGACGGGCTTCACCTCGCCGGTGTAGAGAGGCAGCACGCGGTCATAGAGGCCGCATGCAAAGGTCAGCGTCGGCTTCGACATTGTTCACTCCCTACTGATTGCGGCGTCGTTGCGAGGAGGGTAGCGACGAAGCTTCGCCCTCATCCCGAGCTTGTCGAGGGACGCTCGCAATGACGTTGTCATGTCAACCATGCGCCGGCTTTTCTTCACGCAGAAAACCCAATTTCTGCATCGTCGGCTCGTCGGTGACGCGGAACAGTACCGCGCCTTTATCGCAGCGATGGAAATGGCTGAGCCAGGCGGGCACGACGAACACGTCGCCGCGCCGCCATTCGAAGCTCTTGCCTTCGACGACGGTTTCGCCCTCGCCTTCGACCGGCGAGAAGATGTTATTCGCGGTGGTGCGGTAGGGCTTGGTCGTGCTGCCGGCGTCGAGCTTCATCATGAAGAGCGCGGTCGTCGCCATCGCCGGATGGCCGAATTCGATCTGCCTGCCGAAGCAGCCGCTCGGATCGGGCGCAGCCGCGGCGAGGCGTTTTTGCGATTCCGCCCAGGGGAAATGCGCCGGCGACGGCGTCTCGGGCGGCACGCCTTTGGCGTATTCGTCGGGATTGGGCTCGAAGAACATCGGCTCGAGCAGATGCACCAGCGGCACGTCGAGGAAGTCGATCCAATAGCCGTTGGCCTTGCTGTCATTGCCATGGCCGTGCCAGCACCAGTTCGGCGTCAGCAGCACGTCGCCCGGCATCATTTCGAGCCGCACGCCGTCGACCACGGTATAGGTACCGGGCTCGGCATCGACGACGAGGCGCAGGGCGTTCGGCATGTGGCGATGCGAGCGCGCATGCTCGCCCGGCATGATCATCTGATAGGCGGAAACGAGGGTCGTCGCCGTGGCATAGTCGCTGCCCGCCCCGGCATTGGCGAGGATCAGATTGCGCCGCTCGGCCAACTCGGTATTGATGAGGCGGCCGGCGGCATCGAGCGCCGCCTTGGCTTGGACGTAATGCCAGATCGCGGGCGGAAACTTCTTCTTCGGCTCGGGATAGAGCGATGGCGTCGGCTTGTTCCAGCCCGGCCCCATATCGATGGTCGCGAGCGACCGATAAAGCTCCTCGAGCGAGCCGGCGCTCCGCAACTCCTGAGGCGTCGCACCTCTGAGGTCCATGGCGGCCTCCTCCGTCATTTAGGCCGCGCCGCGAATGCGGTCGATTACGGCCAGCGGGTCTTGCGGCACCCGGTCGTCGCGCCAGGCGACATGGCCATCGGGCCGCACGAGAACGAGTTTCCGTTCATAGGCGCTCTTGACCGCGTCCTCGTCAAGCGCGACCACGTTGAGCGGCAGCTTGCGCTCGGCCGCCGCGGCGACGAGCGCTTCCGCCGCCGGCGCATCCTTGCCGAGGCGCAGCAGCACGAAGGTCTTGCCGTAGAGATCGAGCGTCGAGCGGCCGTCCTTGAGCCAGACATGCGGCGCCCGCGCCCCGGGCCGCGCCGTCTGATCGTAGGTCATCACTTCCATCGGCGGCGCCGGCGTGCCGTCGGGCACGATGATCGGCGAATCATCGTAGCGATAGCCCAAATGGATGCCGAGCGTGTGCCATTCGCGCGTCATCGCCGCGGTGAACTCTTTGCCCAGCCTTTCGCGAACGGCCGCGCCTTCCGGCGTATCGTCGAGCAGCGCCTTGTTCTCGCCCGGCGAGCGCATGCGGCTGAGATTGCCCGTGGCTTCGTTGACGTTGCGGATTGAGACCGGCTTGCGCTCGGGCGTATAGCTTTCGAGCAGATGCGGTCCGCCCCAGCCGGCAAGGCAGGCATCGAGCTTCCACGACAGATCGACCGCGTCTTGGATGCCCATATTCATGCCGAAACCGCCGGTCGGGGAGGTCAGATGCGCCGCGTCGCCGGCGATGAAGACACGGCCCTCGCCGAATTTATCGGCGACCAGGGCGCGCCGCACCCAGGGCAGCACGCTCAGGATCTCGTAGTCGAAATCGAAGCCGGCGACGCGGCGGATCACGGCGCGGATGTCGGCCTCGCCGTGGGTCTTTTTCTCTTCGCTGCCGACGATCGACAATCGCCACTGATCGCGGCCGTTGATCGCGACAATGGTCGCAAAAGTCCCCTCGGGCCCGACGAAGATGTGGCGATAGGCCTTGCCTTTGTCGTGCATCTTGACAAGATCGGGGCAGCGGAAGATGACGTTGGTCGTGTAGGTGAGAACGCCGCGGCCGCTCATGCCGATGCCGAGGCCTTCGCGCACCTTGCTCGCCGCGCCGTCGCAGCCGACC
>DATGLO010000174.1:0-3850 GCA_035294105.1 Allostellaceae bacterium | reverse complement strand
CACCTTCGGCGCCAAGCGATAATTCGCGTTGACCGCGACGATACCGTGCTGCGACAGATACGTCGGAACGTTGGCGTAGTCTTTCTTGTCGCCGCCAACGAAGCCGCCGCCATGAACGAAGACCACGATCGGCAGGCCGCGCGCCTTGGCCGGCGAGTAGATATCGATCTTTTGCAGCGGGTCGTCGCCGTAAGCGACGTCGGCCGCGACCGTCACCGAGGCGGGCGGCGTCACCGGGGCGAGCGTCCCCATCAGCTCACGCGTCTTCGCGATCATCGGCGGATCGAGTACCGGACCGAGCGCCGCGATTCCCGCAACGACATTCGGCGGCAAGCGTGTGATGTCGGCCTGCGCAACATTGGCGCTCGATGCGACGAGCGCCGCCGCAATCATCGCGCGTAAAAACTTCTTCACGGTCGTTCTCTCCCTGCTGCTGCTGCGCTGCGATCAGAGAATTCTAACAGCGCGTTTAACTTCGCGACAAAAATACCACAGCGCGGCAAATCCGGCGCGTTGTAACCGAGACGTCATTTCATAGACCGAGAAGCGTCATCGCGCGTTCTTAGGATCGCCCCGCTGCGATGCAACAAGCGCAGCGTTGCTCGGGGATTTCTCACACAACGAAGGATCAATAATGTCGCTCAGAAAGTATCTTCTCGGTAGCGCAGCGGTTATTGGCGCGCTCGCTTCGGTTGCGCCGGCTCGTGCGCAGAGCAGCGCCCAGCTCAATGCGCAGATCCAAGCGCTGCAAGATCAGGTGCGCGCCCTCAACCAGCAATTGCAGAGCCTGCAAACGCAGGTCGTGCAGACGCAGCGCAATCAGGCGGTCACCAGTGCGACCGTCGCCGATATGAAAGCGACCCCGGCGCCCGCGGGCTCGAGCGGGATCGTCGTCTCGATGCCCAACAACCGGCCGACGATCGCGACCGCCGACGGACAAAATTCGATCTCGCTCACCGGCCGCATCCACTGGGATGTCGGCGATTATGCGAACTACGCGCCGCGGACGCACAATCTCAGCTCGCCGACGCCGACCGACCTTAACAGCGGCGAGAATCTTCGTCGTGCCCGGCTGGGCGTCGTCGGCAAGATCGCCGGCGATTGGAATTACGGGCTGATCTACGATTTCGGCGGCTCGACCGACAGCGGTCCCTCGAGCTCCGGCATCACCGCCAACCAGAGCGGCGGTCTCGAAACGGCCGAGCTCTCCTATAACGGCTTCCGGCCGCTGACGATCGAAGGCGGCGCCGAAGACGTGCCCTACACGCTCGACGAAGCGACCAGCTCGAACGACATCATGTTCATCGAGCGCTCGTCCTCGCAGGTCATCGCGGCGAATCTCGCCGCCGGCGATTTCCGCGAGAATTTCGGCGGCCATTGGAACACCGACCGCCTGTGGCTCGGCGCCTATTTCACCGGTCCGACGACCGGCTCGACCCACGCCATCACCAGCGGCTTCGCCGAACAGGTGGGCGCGGTGGAGCGTGCGACGTATCAGCTGCTGCAGAGCGACCAGTATTCGCTCCATATCGGCGGCGACGCCGAGGAATTGCTGAAGCCGGAAACCGTCGGCGGCGCGCGCGTCGTGACGACCTTCTCCGACCGTCCGGAATTGCGCATCGATCCGACGAGCTTCATCAACACCGGTACGCTCGGCAGCGCGACCAATCCGGTCACCGGCGCGAGCGTCCTCGGCGGCGAATTGGCCGGCGGCTTCGGCAGCCTCTTCGGCCAGGCGGAATACTTCCACTACAAAGTCGATCGCAGCGGACTTTCGTCGGCGGCCTTCAACGGCGGCTATGTCGAAGCGAGCTACACGCTGACGGGCGAGCACCGGAAGTACAACCCGGCGACCGGCGCCTATGGCGGCATCATCCCCGACCGCCCCTTCGACATCCATCACGTCATGGACGGCGCGTGGGGCGCGCTCGAGCTAGGCGCGCGCTATAGCGCGATCGACCTGAACAGCAACTATACGTCGGGCCAAACGACCACCGCATCGACCGCCGCGGTCGCCGGCGGCAAGCAACAGGTGATCACGCTTGGCGCCAACTGGTACATCAACAACAACATTCGCTTCATGCTCGATTACCTCCACGGCAACATCTCGAAGCCGCTGGCGGCAACCGCCGGTACGATCCCGCTCGGCACCAATGTCGGCGCGACCTTCGATGCCATCGCTCTCAGGACCCAAGTCGCCTGGTAAGGCTCGGTTTTCTTCGATATCCCCGCGGACTCCAACCGGCTGGCGCAAGCCAGCCGGTTTTTTCTGGAAAACCGTCCGGGTAATCCCTATTCCGCCGCTTCTTTTTGCGGCTCCGGCACCTTGTCGCGCATGGTGACGAACTCTTCGGCCGCGGTCGGATGAACGGCCATGGTCGCATCGAATTGCTGCTTGGTCGCGCCGCAAATCACCGCGACCGCGAGACACTGCACGATCTCGGGCGCATCGACGCCGACCATGTGGATGCCCAAGACTTTCTGCGTCGCCCGATCGACCACGAGCTTCATCATCGTGCGTTCCTCGCGGCCGGACAGCGTGTTCTTCATCGGCCGGAAGCGCGCGCGATAGATGTCGAGCGTGTGACCGCGTCGGCGCGCCTCGCGCTCGCTGAGGCCGACCGCGCCGATCGGCGGCTGGCTGAACACCGCGGTCGCGACGTTCTCGTGCGAGACCTTCATCGGGTTCTTGTTGTAGAGCGTCTCGGCGATAGCGCGGCCTTCGGCGATCGCGACCGGCGTCAGGTTGAGCCGGTCGGTGACGTCGCCGATCGCATAGATATGCGGGATCGAGGTCCTCGACCATTCGTCAACCAGCGCGCGGCCGTCGGCATGGAGCTTGACGCCGATCTCTTGCAAGCCGAATCCCTTGGTGTTGGGCTTGCGGCCGGTCGCATACATCACGAGATCGGCCGACAGCTCGCCGCCGGCGCGGGTGTAGCAGGTGAAGCCGTCCTGGATCTTGACGATGCGGTCGATCTCGGTGCGCGTATGGATCTCGACGCCGCGCTGGCGCATCTCCTTGGCGATATCGACGCGCACGTCGTCGTCGAAGCCGTTCAAGACCTCCTCGCCGCGGATGACCAGGGTCACTTGCGCCTTGAGGCCCGAAAAGATGTTGGCGAATTCCAAGGCGATATAGCCGCCGCCAACGATGATGATGTGCCGCGGCAGCTTCGGCAGGTTGAGCGCCTCGTTCGAGGTGATGACGTGCTCGATGCCCGGGATATGCGGCATCACCGGATGCGAGCCGGTCGCGACGACGATGTTTTCCGCGGTCACGGTCTTGCCGTTCGAGAGCGAGATCGTGTGCGGATCGACCAAGGTCGCGCGCGCCTCGTAAAGCGTGCAGTCTTTGAGCAGGTTGCGATAAATGCCTTCGAGCCGGTCGAGCTCTTTGTTCTTATTGGCGATGAGCGTCGCCCAGTCGAAGCGCGGCGGCGTCACGTCCCAGCCGAAGCCGCGCGCATCCTCGAACGCATCGGCGAATTGCGCACCGTAGACCAGCAGCTTCTTCGGCACGCAGCCGCGCATCACGCAGGTGCCGCCGATGCGGCTGTCCTCGGCGATGCCGACCTTGGCGCCGTAAGAGGCGGCGCGGCGCGAGCCGGCGACGCCGCCCGACCCGGCGCCGATGGTGAAAAGATCGAAATCGTATTTCGTCGACATTCACAAAACTCCATCAATCGTTCCCCTCACCCGCCGCTTCGCGGCTTCCCTCTCCCCGCCGGGGAGAGGGTTAGGGTGAGGGGGAAATCGTTTCGCGCTTGAGCATCTTCCCCGCCAGCGCGCCGGTATGCTCGGCATGATCCACGGTTACGGCGCCGTTGACCAGTACCGTCGTCGCTTT
>DATGLO010000173.1:0-4588 GCA_035294105.1 Allostellaceae bacterium | reverse complement strand
TTTTCGGCCGCGGCCCGTTCACGATCGAGGACGAGCGCGATATCATGGCCCGTCACGCGATCGACCTGCTGGTGACCAAAGCATCGGGCGGCGGGGCAACGGCGGCAAAGCTCGCTGCGGCACGGGCCATCGGCATTCCCGTTGTCATGCTGCGGCGGCCGGATAGCGGCGGCGGCATGCGGGTCGAGCACATTGAGGATGCGGTGCGATGGTTGGAAGAAAACTTGGCGACCCTGTCGGCGGCGTATTGATGAAGCGCGGTGTGATCGTCGCCGCGGTGTTGCTGGCGATGTGTGGGTCGACGTTTGGCCAATCGGCCGATCTTTCGGGTCTTTACACGGTAGCCAACGCGGCTTCGCACGATAAAACCGATGATGTCATCCGCGAACTCCAAAATAAAAACGATCCCAACACGACCGACGATAATGGAGAAACGGCGCTCGATTACGCGGCGCAATTTGGCGATGTGCGGATGGCGAATGCGCTGATCTTCTACGGCGCGAACGTCAATGCGCGCGATTCATTCGGCAACACCGCGCTTCATTGGGCGGCGCAGCGCGGCGCTACAGACGTGATGCAGCTTTTGCTGGACGCCAAGACGGTGGTCGATGCGCAGAACAAGCAAGGCGTGACGCCGCTGATGATGGCCGCGAAGAGTGGACAGGTTCTGGCCGCGCGGCTGCTGATAAAGAACGGGGCCGATCCGCACAAACAGGATTTCACCGGCCGCGACGCGATCGGCTGGGCCGAAGGCAGGCCCAACGTCCTTGTGGTCCTGCACGCGGCCGGATCAGGGTGAGCTAAGCGTCCTTGCTGCGACTCGCGGCGCGTGGCCGCAGCACATGGTGATGATCGGGCGCGTAAAGCCGGCTTTCGCTGAAGTTGTTTGTGCCCAGCACCCGGCCGACGATGATGAGCGCCGTGCGGGTGAGTTTCGCTGCTTTCACTTGTTCGCGGATGCTCGCGAGCGTGCCGCGGAAGATCTTTTCGTCGGGCCAGCTCGCGCGATAGATCACGGCGACGGGACAATCAGCGCCGTAGATCGGCGCCAATTGGCGTACGATCGCCGCGAGATTGTTGATCGAGAGATGCAGCACCAGGCTCGCGCGGCTTTGCGCCAAGGTCGCGAGATCTTCGCCTTCGGGCATTGCCGAGGCGCGCACGGCGGTCCGCGTCAGGATCACGCTTTGCGTCACATCGGGCAGCGTCAGCTCGATGCCCAGCGCGGCGGCCGCGGCGGCGAAAGCCGGCACGCCCGGCGTCAGATCGTAGGGAATGGCGCGCTCGTCGAGCCGCCGCATCTGCTCGGCAATCGCACCGTAAAGCGAAATATCGCCCGAGTGAACACGCGCGACGTCCTTCGCCGCCGCATGCGCCGCAACCATCTCGTCGATGATCTCATCGAGGGTGAGGCGCGATGTGTCGATGATGCGCGTATCTTTGGGCGCGGCCTCTATCACCGCTTCCGGCACCAGCGAGCCGGCGTAAAGACAGACCGGGCAGGATTCGATCAGCTTCAGCCCGCGGACGGTGATGAGATCGGCCGCGCCTGGCCCGGCGCCGATGAAATGCACGGTCATGGCACGCTCTTACCCGCGTAGCCGCGCGGCGTATAGAGCATCGGCCGCTCGCCGAGCCGCCGCGTCGCGCTGCTGCCGATGATCACCAAGGTCAACATGTCGACACGCGCGGGATCGAGCGCCGCGAGCGTCGTCAGGGCGACGGCCTCGCCTTCGCGCCCGAGATTGCGCGCGAGCGCGATCGGCGTCTCCGCCGCGCGCGTCGCGAGCAGGATATCGCGCGCGCGGGCGAGATGATCGCTGCGGCGCGGCGAGCGCGGATTGTAGAGCGCGATCACGAAATCGCCGGCGGCCGCGGCATCGAGCCGGCGCTCGATCTGGGGCCAGGGCGTCAGCAGGTCGGAGAGCGAGATCGCGCAGAAATCATGACCCAGCGGCGCGCCCAGCTTTGCTGCGGCCGCCTGCATGGCTGAGACGCCGGGAACGAAGTCCAGCGCGACGCGGCGCCAATCGGCGCGGGCTTCGCGATCGATCAATTCGCACACGAGACTTGCGAGGCCATAAATCCCGGCGTCGCCCGAAGAAACGAGCGCGACCGATTTGCCCGCCGCGGCGAGATCGAGTGCGCGCCGTACCCGCGCTTCTTCCTCGCCGAGGCTGCCGTCGTGCCGGGTCTTGCCAACCAGCGCGTCGCCCAAGAGATCGAGATAGAGGCGATAGCCGACGACATCGCTGGCGCCGGCGATGGCGGCTTCGGCCTCGGCCGTGCGCGTCGCCTTATCGCCCGGCCCGATGCCGATAACAGCGAGCTTGCCGCGCGCGCGACCGATGGTCGTCGCATCGAGCGGCTCGGCGGCGCGGGCGATTGCGCAAGTAACGCCGCCGCGAATTCGTTTGGCGACGATCAGGGCCGCGTTTTTGCCTGCGGCCGCAAGCGCCGCACCTTCGGCGACGCCATAGCAGCCAACGGCGCGGAACACAGTCTCGGACGGCGTTTGCAGCCGCGGCGTTTCGGCGAGCAGCTCCGCCGCGGTGAAGAAGCGCGCGGGCACGTCGAGCGATTCGGCGAGCCTCAGCACCGCGTCCTCGTCGCTCTTCAAATCGAGCGACGTGACCAGCGCGATCGCCCCTTGCGCAAGTCGCTGCTCTGCGAGGGTATCGCGGACGAGTGCGGCAAGCTCTTCGGTCGATGCGCCGCGCGCGCAGCCGACACCCAGTGCCAATAGCGGCGGATGCAGCACCAGCGCGTGCTCGCCCGGCGCCGGCGCGCGATCGGTGACGCGGATGGCGCGGCTGCCGCGCGCCGCGAAGCGGACACCGCTGCGGGTGAGCCAATCGGCGTCGCCGGCCTCGATCGCGAGTGCAACGTCATCGCCGGCGAGCAATGCCGCCGTCACCTCTTTCGCGCGCTCGGGATTGGCGACGCGCCACCCCGGCGGCGGTTCGTCGAGCGCAAGATCGAAGCGCAGATCGCCGGCGGTGGTGATCGCCGCCGTGCCGCCGGTCGCCTCCGCGATCGCGATCGCGACGGCGTTGGCGCCGCGATGGCCGCCGAGCAACGGCACCGCGACCGAGCCGTTTTCGGCCACGGCGACGACCGGAGGCTCTTGGCGTTTGTCGCTCAAGAGCGGCGCCAGCGCGCGGATGAGGATACCGCTGGCGCACAGCCCGACGATCGGTGTGCTTGCCGCGAACAATTGGCGCAAATGCGGCGTCGCGCGCGCGAAGCGGATGTCGCCGTCGAGCGCGCGTGCATCGGGCGCATGAATTTGCGCGCCGGGCAGCAACGCTTTGAGCCGGCGCGCCAGCGGCAAGGCCGACGCACCGAGGACGATAATCGCGACGCCTCGCGGCAATCCGCTTGCGCCGGTGGCGGTCATCGCCACGCCTCGCCGCGGCGATGCAAAAGGATCATCGAGAAATAAGGCGCGGCGCTCGGATCGACCGCGTCGAGCGCCAGCACGCGCTCGCTGGGAAGGCTCGCATGCTCGACATAGCGCGCCTTGTCGGCGAGGCCGAGGCGATCGAGAAGATCGCGGATGCGCGCGAAGTGGCGGCCGAGCTTGATGATTGCAGCGGCGTCGCAGGCCTCGAGCCGGCGCACGAGCGCGTCGTCGCTCAAGCCCGCCGGCAGCACCGCGAGCGTGTCGTTGCGCGCGGCGATCGGGAAACCGGCGGCTGCGGCGCAAGCGCCGAGCGAGGAGACGCCCGGAACGATCGCGCAGGGAAAGCGCTCGGCAAGCCGGCCGAAGAGATACATGAACGAGCCGTAGAACAAAGGGTCGCCCTGGCACAACAGCGCGACATCGCGCCCAGCTGCGAGGTAGCCGGCGAGCTCGCCCGCCGCGCGGTCGTAAACCGCTTGCGCGGGAAAGCGCACGATCTCCATCGGAATGCGAATCGCGATCTCGATCTGCGCCGGCGAGAGCCAGCGTGCCACGATGCTGCGTGCGAAGCTCGGCGCGTCGTCAGGCGCCGGATAAGCGATGATCGGTGCCTTGCGCAGGATACGCCATGCCTTCAACGTGATGAGCTCGGGATCGCCGGGACCGAGCCCCAATCCGTAAAGCCGACCGCTGGATGTCTTCCCGCTCATTTGGGCGCGCTGCTGTAAAGTGTCAGCCGCATATTATGGCCGTTGGAATAATCGAGCCCGACGATCGTGCCGAGCGCGCGCGGCGCTAGTCCATGTGTTGCGAGCGCTGCGACGAATTCCGGGTCCGAGCGCGTCTCGATCAGCGCGCGCGCTTTCGGGTTGCCGGCGAGATAGTCGGCGGCCGCATCGCCCGAGATCAGCTTGGTGTCGGTGCCGAGCAGGAACACAAGGCTCGGCTCGGCATCGCCTGCGACGGCGAGCGGAAGATCGGGCGGCAGACCGGCGCCGCGCACCAGCGCCGCCGCCGAGCGCGACAGCCACAGGCGATCGAGCGAAGGCGCGACGAATTCGAAACCGGTGGCCAGTACCAGCAGCGACATCACCGCGGCGCGTGTCGCGAGGCCGGGCATGACGCCGCGCCATGCTTCGCGCGCAAGGCGCTGGGCAAAATAGATCGCGATCAGCGCGGCGA
>DATGLO010000172.1:0-3109 GCA_035294105.1 Allostellaceae bacterium | reverse complement strand
CAAGCAATGGATCGAGCCGTTCAAGCTTGGCTCGCGGCTCGTTACCTGCGGCGAGTATCGCGCCTTCATCGCGGATGGCGGCTATACGCGCGCCGAGCTCTGGCTCTCCGATGGTTGGGCGACGGTGAAAAGCGAGGGCTGGGAGGCGCCGCTCTACTGGCGCCGCGACGACGAATCATGGAGCCTCTTCACCCTGGCGGGACGGCGCGCGCTGGACGATGCCGAGCCTGTCGTTCACGTCAGCTATTACGAAGCCGACGCCTTCGCGCGCTGGGCCGGCAAGCGCTTGCCGAGCGAAGCGGAATGGGAACTCGCCGCCGCCGAGATCGGCGTGCCCTTGACCGGCAACCTCATGGATCGCGGGCTCTACCATCCCGCCGCGGCGTCCGGAGACGACACGCCGCTGCAGCAGATGATCGGCGACGTTTGGGAATGGACCGCCAGTCCCTATATGCCCTATCCGGGCTATCGACCCCCGGATGGCACCATCGGCGAGTACAACGGCAAGTTCATGGCCAATCAGATGGTTTTGCGCGGCGGCGCGGCGATCACGCCGCCGGGACATACCCGCATTACGTATCGGAACTTCTTTTATCCCGCCTCGCGCTGGGCGTTTGGCGGCATACGCCTGGCGGAGGATGCATGAGCGCACGACCCGTTCGCGCGACGTTTCACGACTTCGCGCCCGAGCCCGAGAGCTTCCGCGATGCTGTGCTCGCCGGGCTCAGCCAGCGCCACAAAGAGATACCCTGTCGCTGGCTTTATGACGAGCGCGGCTCCGCGCTGTTTGAGGAGATCTGCGAGACGCCGGAATACTATCCAACGCGCACCGAGACCGCGATCCTCGCGCGCCACGGCGGCGAGATCGCCGCAGCGATGGGTCCGCATTGTCAGCTCGTCGAATTCGGCAGCGGCTCGTCGCGTAAAGTTAGGCTGCTGCTCTCGGCCTTCGACCGTCCGTCGTCCTATGTTGCGATCGATATTTCGCGCGAAGCCTTGCAGCAGGCGGCGGACGCTGTCGCGACCCTCTTCCCGCGGATCGACGTGCGCGCCGTTTGCGCCGATTACATGGCGCCGCTCGATCTCGCCGAGATTCCGGAGCCGCAAAACGGGCGGCGGCTCGGTTTCTTTCCCGGCTCGACGATCGGAAATCTCGACCGTCCGGGTGCCATCGAATTCCTGCGGCGCTGTCGCCGCGTCGTCGGCTCGGATGGAGCGATGCTTGTCGGAGTCGATCTGAAAAAGGATGCCCGCGTCCTGCACGCCGCTTATAACGACGCGGCGGGCGTCACTGCGTCATTCACGCTCAACCTTCTCGCCCGGATCAATCGCGAGCTCGGCGGCGATTTCGACGTGACGCGTTTTGCTCACGACGCGTCCTACAATCCGGTCGAGGGCAAGGTCGAAATCTTCATCCGCAGCCTCGCCGAGCAGACGGTGACCGTCGCGGACTGTCGCTTCCGCTTTGCCGAGGGCGAACGCATCCACACCGAGGATTCTTGCAAATACAGCGTCCCCGAATTCCAACAGCTGGCGATGCGCGCGGGCTTTGCGCCGAGTCGGGTGTGGACCGACGCGGACGCGCTGTTCAGCATCCATTTGCTGAGGCCCGTCTGAGACGGGCGGGACCACGGCTCGTTAACGGCGGCCTCGCGCCATGGGGGGACGCGGTCGTTGCGGCTGCTGCGGGACGGGGGCCGCGCGTTCGTCCTTGTGGCGGAAATTGATGCGGCCCTTGGTGAGATCGTAGGGCGTCATCTCGACCGTAACGCGGTCGCCGGCAAGGATGCGGATGCGATTCTTTTTCATCTTGCCCGAGGTGTAGGCGAGGGTCTCGTAGCCGTTGTCGAGACGGACGCGGAACCGCGCGTCGGGCAAAAGCTCGGTCACCACGCCGTCGAATTCGATCAGATCTTCTTTAGCCAAATTCAGTCCTTCTGTTAGAGCCTAGTTGCTGGCGAGCACCGACTGGATGCGCGTTCCGTCGCCGACTTCGTCGGGGACGTTGATCGCAACACGATCGCCCGTCTTGACCCCGCCGGCAATGGTCACATTAGCCCCATCGCTGTCCGCGACCGTGATCTTGCGTAGCGCAACCAGGCCGCTGGAGTCGACGGCGGCGACGTAATTATCGTCGCCGCGCACAAGCAAAGCACCGACAGGGACTTGCGGCAAGGTCGGCACGTGCAAGTGCAGCGTCACATAGACGAACGCGCCCGGCACGAAAAAGCCGTTACTGTTGTCGATATCGACCTCGACCAGCAGGGTGCGGGTCTTGGGATCGAGCGCGCCGGCGGTGCGGCTGACCTTGGCCGAGATCGTCCGCGAGGTGTCGCTTGCATCGGCAATGTCCACGGCGTCGCCGACGTGGACGAAAGGTACATCGCGTTGCTCGACATAGGCGGTAACGCGAAGCTTGGTGTTGTCCGACAGCGTGACGATCGGCAGCGCGCTCGATTGCGCCGTCGAGGCGGACTGCACCAGCGCGCCGGGATCGGCAAAACGCGCCGTTACCGTGCCGTCGAACGGCGCGATGATATTTTCATAGCCCTTCATGGTCGCCAAGTTGCGCACGGTCTGCTCGGCGACGCGCACGGCGGTGTCGGAGGTCTGGGCGGCTTGAAGCGCGACGTTGCCGCGCTTTAACAGATCGGCATCGCGGGCTGCCACCTTCCGCTTGTTGTCGAGATCCGCGACGGCGGCATCGTAAAGCGCGTCGGTCTCGGCGGAAGAGATTTCGGCGATCTTCTCGCCGGCTTTGACCTGATCGCCCTTATCGACCGAGATCGACTTCAGGTAGCCGCTGACCTTGGCGAAGAGCGTGGCGCTGGTATAGGCGCGCGCGTCGCCGAGCAGCCGGATGTCGCGGATGGGATTGCTGGTGCCGACGGTCACGACCTGAACCCGCGGGCCGCGCGCGGCCTCGGCGTTGAGGTTGTCGCGGGCCTGGGCGATGTCGGCATAGCGGCCGTGAACGATGTAACCGGCCACGATCGCGACAGCGGCGAGGCCAAGAGCGCCCAAGAAATAGACGCGTTTGCTCCCCGGACCCTTAGCCATGACCATGCTCCCCTTCGACCGAGCCGGCCGCTTCGGCTTCAAATCGCCT
>DATGLO010000171.1:0-6032 GCA_035294105.1 Allostellaceae bacterium | reverse complement strand
TGCGTCAAGCGGTGCGCGAGGCCTATCGCCACAATGAAACCGACGCGGTCGCGCGCCTCCTCGCGATCGCCGATCGCGGCGAAGCGGCGGCCGCGCGTATTGCGCAGACCGCGCGCCGCCTCGTCCTCGAAGCGCGCCGACGGCGCCACGGCAAAGGCGGCATTGACGCTTTCCTCAATGAATTTGCGCTGTCGAGCCGCGAGGGCATCGCGTTGATGTGCCTTGCCGAGGCGCTGTTGCGCGTTCCCGACGCCGAGACCGTCGACAAGCTGATCCGCGACAAGCTCGCCGATGCCGACTGGGCGCGGCATCTCGGCCATTCGTCCTCGCTCTTCGTCAACGCCTCGACCTGGGCGCTGATGCTGACCGGCCGCTTGCTGCATGACGATCCGGAAGAGCAGGAGCTCGGCGCGGTACTGCGCCGCCTCGTCGCCCGCACCGGCGAGCCGGTGCTGCGCCAGGCCGTCACCGCCGCGATGCGCATCCTCGGCCACCAATTCGTGATGGGCCGCACGATCGAAGAAGCGCTTGATCGCGCCGCGCCCGAGGAAGCACGCGGCTACCGCTATTCCTTCGACATGCTCGGCGAGGCCGCGCGCACCGCCGACGACGCCGCGCGCTATGCCGAGCGTTATCGCGCCGCGATCGCGGCGATCGGCATGCGTGCCGCCGGTCGCGATCTTGCCCATGCGCCCGGTATCTCGGTGAAGCTTTCGGCGCTCCATCCGCGTTACGAGGAAGCGCAGCGCGAGCGGGTGCTGCGTGAGCTGTCGCCGATCCTGCTCGCGCTCGCACGGCAGGCGATGAGCGCCGGAATCGGCTTCACCGTCGACGCCGAAGAGGCCGACCGGCTCGATCTCTCGCTCGATCTTATCGAAGGCCTCGCGCGCGCGGCCGAGCTTGCCGGATGGAACGGGCTCGGCCTGGCGCTGCAGGCCTATCAGAAACGCGCGCTGCCGCTGGCCGATTACCTCGCGGCGCTGGCGCGGAAAACGCACCGTCGCCTCATGCTACGTCTCGTCAAAGGCGCTTATTGGGATAGCGAGATCAAGCGCACGCAAGAGCGCGGCCTCGATGAGTTTCCGGTCTATACGCGCAAGCTCGCGACCGATGTTTCCTATCTCGCTTGCGCGCAGCGCATCTGGGGGGCGCGCGAGGCGTTTTTCCCGCAATTCGCCACCCATAACGCGCATACCGTCGCTGCGATACTCGATCTTGCCGGCAACGACCGCGATTTCGAATTCCAGCGCCTCCACGGCATGGGCGAGGCGCTCTACGACCAGATCGTCGGCGCCGCGCCGACGCAGTTCCCGTGCCGCGTCTACGCACCGGTTGGCGGGCATGAGGATCTGCTCGCTTATCTCGTGCGCCGCTTGCTCGAGAACGGCGCGAACACGTCTTTCGTCAATCGCCTCATCGACGAGCGCGCGCCGGTCGAGGCGCTTATCGCCGATCCGGTGGCGCGGCTCAAAGCGCTCAAGGCGAAGCCGCATCCGCGCATCAAGCTGCCGCGCGAGCTCTATCCCGACCGCCGCAACTCGCGCGGCATCGACCTGAGCGATCCGACGCGTCTCCTCGCTCTCGCCGATGAATTAGCGAGATCTCGCGACGGGTCGGCGGCACCGATCATCGATGGGGAGGAAGAATCCGGCCCCTTGCGTGCCGTCACCGATCCCGCCGACCGCCGCCGTGTCGCCGGCATGGTCGCGGAAGCATCCGAGGCGCAGGTCGATAAGGCCCTGGCGGTCGCGGCGAAAGCGGCGCCGCGTTGGGATGCAACGCCGGCCGAGGAACGCGCGCGCTGCCTCGATCGCGCGAGCGACCTCATTCAGGAACGCATGACGGAATTCGTCGCGCTGATCGTGCGCGAGGGCGGCCGTATCATCCCCGATGCCGTCGCCGAAGTACGCGAGGCGATCGATCATTGCCGCTACGACGCGGCGTTGCTGCGCCGCGATTTCGCCGTGCCGGCCGAGCTTGCGGGGCCGACCGGCGAGCGCAACGTGCTGGAGCTGCACGGGCGCGGCGTCTTCGCCTGCATCTCGCCTTGGAATTTCCCGCTCGCGATTTTCCTCGGTCAGATTGCCGGTGCGCTCGCCGCCGGCAATGCCGTGATCGCCAAGCCCGCCGAGCAGACGCCGCTTGTTGCTGCAGCAGCCATTCGGCTGCTGCACGACGCTGGCTTTCCCGGCGATGTGGTGCAGCTTTTGCCCGGCGAGGGGCCGGTCGGCGCCAGACTTGTGAGCGACCAACGCATCGCCGGCGTTGCCTTCACCGGCTCGACCGACACGGCGCGCGCGATCAACCGGTCATTGGCACAGCGGTCCGGGCCGATCGTGCCGTTCATCGCCGAGACCGGCGGCCAGAACGCGCTGATCGCCGATTCGAGCGCGCTGCCCGAGCAACTCGTCGCCGACGCGCTGATCTCGGCCTTCGACAGCGCCGGGCAGCGCTGCTCCTCGGCGCGTGTGCTGTTCGTGCAAGACGACATTGCCGATCGCGTTATCGACATGCTGGCGGGCGCGATGGACATGCTGGTGATCGGCGATCCGGCGCTGATTGCGACCGATATCGGGCCGCTCATCGATGAGCCCGCGCGCGCCGCGCTCGAAGTCCATAGCGAGCGCATGATGCGCGAGGCAAAGCTCGTTCGCACACTGACCCTGCCGCCCGGCACCGAGCACGGCACGTTCTTCGCGCCGCGCGTCTTCGAGCTCGACAGCCTCGCTCGCCTGACCGGCGAGGTCTTCGGCCCGATCCTCCACGTCATCCGCTGGTCGAGCGGCCATCTCGACCGCGTGCTCGATCAAGTGATCGCGACCGGCTTCGGCCTGACCCTCGGCATCCACAGCCGCATCGACGAGACCGTACGCGCGATCCACGCGCGGCTGCCGGTCGGCAACTGCTACGTCAATCGCAACATGATCGGCGCGGTGGTCGGCGTGCAGCCTTTCGGCGGCGAGCGGCTCTCGGGCACGGGGCCGAAGATCGGCGGCCCGCATTATCTTCATCGCTTCGCGACCGAACGCACCTTGTCGATCGACACCACGGCGGCCGGCGGCAATGCCAGCCTCATGTCGCTAAAGGACGACGAGGAAGCGTAGCTTTACGCCGCGGTTGCGCGGAGCCGCCCTGAAACATACATTCTGCGTCTATGTATAAAGGGCTGGGTTCGCCATGCGGTTGACGCTGCACACCGACTACTCGCTGCGCGTGCTGATGTTTGCCGCGCTGAAAGGTGATGGCCTGTCGACGATCGGCGAGATCGCCGAACATTTCGAGATTTCCCGAACGCATCTGATGAAGGTGGTGAACGATCTCGGCCGCGCCGGCTATCTCGAGACCGTACGCGGCAAGAAAGGCGGTTTCCGCCTCGCGAAAAAGCCGCGTGCGGTCAAGATCGGCGCCGTGGTGCGCGACCTCGAGGACGAGCTCGGCGTCGTTGGCTGCATGCAACAGGCGAATTATTGCGCGATCGAGGGCGCCTGCGTGTTGCGCCGCGCCTTGGGCGAGGCGACGGCGGCCTTTCTCGCGGTGCTCGATCGCTACACCCTCGATGATCTCGTCCGGCCCCGAAAATCGCTTGTCCGGCTGCTCGATCTCGGCGGCCTGCCGCAGGTCTTCTAAGCCGTCCTGTGGCGCTTGGTCGCAGCGCTTCCTGTCGGCGGCCTCGCGTTCAAAGATGTATATGTAATTCATGTTAACGGCGTTGTCCGATCAGACCCGGGAGTTGTCATGACCGAGAACATTGCCATCACGACCCGCATCGTTCCGCCCGGCATGCGGGTCGGGATTACCGAGGAAATGATTCACGAGGTCGTCCATACGTTCTACGCGACGATCCGCACCGATCCCGCGCTCGGCCCGATCTTCAAGCGCGTCATCGGCGAGAATTGGGACCCGCATCTCGCGAAGATGTGCGATTTCTGGTCGTCGGTGATGTTGATGACAGGCCGCTTCGAGGGCGATCCGATGGGCAAGCACGTCGCGGTCGGCGGCATCCGGCCGACGCATTTCGCGCGCTGGCTGCATCTCTTTCGCGAGACGGTCGAACGGCTGTGTCCGCCGCCCGCCGCCGAGATGTTCGTGACGCGCTCGGAGATGATCGCGCGCAGCCTGCAGCGCGGCATCGCCTTTTTCAGCGGCCAGGCGCCGGCGCCGAGTGGGTCGTAGGGGGTTCGCAAATCGGCTTGGCCATGGCGATTGCAAAACTGCCCGATGACGCCGTGCTTTATCACAAGACGGCACAGTTTACCGAAACGACCGTGCCGGCAGGCCTTTTGCGCGACCATCGCACCAAAGATGGGGCCTGGGGCGTCATCCGCGTGCTCGAAGGCAAGCTGGCCTATCGGCTCAAAGATGCGCGCCGTCCGCAGACGGAATATCTGCTCACGCCAAAAACCATTCCCGTCGTGATCGAGCCAACGATCGCGCATGAAGTCGAGCCCTGCGGCGCTGTGCGCTTTTTCATCGAGTTCTATCGCCGCGAGAAGGGTACGTCGTGAGTCCGTTGGCACGAAAAAGCTTTAGGACACTCTTTCGGGCAGCAATTCGCTTGCGGCTTTGACCACGTCGTCGATCTCGACCGCAGCGACGCAAGGGTAGGCCTCGCCGCGGCGATGCGGCTGCGTGCAATTCCACAAGCAGCCGTAGCAGGCCATGCGGCAATAGACGACGCGCTGTTTGGGTGGCATTGCCTCGGACGGGAAGGGCATCCAGCCGCCGAACTGGCCGCCGCCCAGAATGGTCACGGTCGGCGCGCCGAGACCGATCGCGAGATGCGCGGGCCCGGTCTCGTTGGTGACGACCAGCGCGGCGTGCTTCAAGAGATCGAGCAGCTCGTCGAGCGTCGTCGCGCCGATCAGGTCGATGAAGCCGCTTCCATCGAGGCGGTTCTTGTATGCTGCCTCGGCCGGGCCGCCGACGAAGGCGACGGTGAGGCCGCGCTGCGCGAGGTCCTTGGCCACGGCGAGGAAATTCGCGAAGGGCCAGCGCCGGCCCGGCTCGTTGGCGCCGAAATTGACGATCGCATAGGGCCGTTGCAGCGGCGGCATCTGCTCTCGCCACGGCAGTCGCGGCGGCTCGGGCGCGACCCTGCGACCGGCAAGCGCGGAGAGAAAAGCAAAATGCCGCGGCAGCTCATGCGTCGGGTGTGTGCCGGTATCGATCACGCGCTCGCAGCGCGCGAGATACCAATCGAACAGCTTCTGCGTCTTGGCGCTGAAATAGGGTTTCGCGACGATCTTCCGCGGCGTCCCCGACACGTAGATCAAGCTGTCGGCGACGAGCGGCTTGCGCATGAAGCTGTCGAGCAGCGCCACGGCGAAATTCTGCCGCCGCAACCACAGCGACACTTTGAAGCGGTACCAGGGATTGCGATCGTAAGCGTGCTCGTCGATCGCGTGGAATGTCACGCCGGCGAAAAAGGCGGGCGCAAGCTTCGCCCAGCTTGCACAACCGAGAATGGTGATCTCCTGGGGCGCGGCGCCGAGCGCTTCGGCATAGTGCCGGAAAGCGGGATGGAACAGCACCATGTCGCCAATGCCGTCGATGCGCACGACAAGGATGCCGCGCGGCTGGCCGAAAACCGGCCAGAAGCGGGCGATCAGGTCGAACGGATAGAACAGAAACCAGCGCCGCGGGCGGCGGCGCGGCTGTTCGGGGCTAGCCTTGGGCATCGCGTGCAACGCTACACGTTGACGTGATGCGGCGCCAGATCGGTCCGCGTCGTGTCGGCCGCACAAGCCGGGCATTGCGCGGTCGTTGCCGCGGTGTTCATAATCGGCCTTGCGCGCTCTTTACCCGGTATAGCGCCGATGCCCGATCAACCGCCAAACAGCGACGATAAAGGCCGGCTTCCGGCAGCGGCGAAGAATGCCGAAGTCGATGCGTTCCTGCGCAAGGTGGCGGCGATGCCGACGGCGCGGCCGGCGGGCCGGCGCGGCAAGTTGATCTTCGCTATGGATGCGACGGCGAGCCGCGAGCCGAGTTGGGACCGTGCCAGCCGCATCCAAGGCGAGATGTTCGAGGCG
>DATGLO010000170.1:0-2812 GCA_035294105.1 Allostellaceae bacterium | reverse complement strand
CGGCGATTTCGCCCATACGCGCAACCAGCGCGACGGCATCACCGATCAGATCGCCAAGGACTGCGGCCAGTAAGGGGACAATCGCCGGCCGATCCTGCCATTCATGGCCCGGCTCGTCCCGGCCATCCGCGAGTTTGTTTCGACACGTGGATGCCCGGACCGAAGTCCGGGCATGACGGAAAAAAGAAGAAGGGGACTACTCCGTCAAATATCCGCGTAGCACTTCACCTCGGCGCGGGCGCCGGGATTGGTGACCGCGCCCTTCTCGGCATCGGCGACGAGCTGCGCGTATTTCCACAGCGCGCCCGAGCGGTAATCGTTCTGCCGCGGCTTCCATGCCTTTCGCCGCTCCGCGAGCTCGGCGTCGGAAAGCTCGACATCGATGGTGCCGGCGACGGCGTCGATGACGATCATGTCGCCGTCCTTCAGCAAGGCGATGGGGCCGCCATCGGCGGCCTCGGGACCGACATGGCCGATGCAGAAGCCGCGCGTGCCGCCCGAGAACCGCCCGTCGGTGATCAGCGCCACCTTGTCGGAGATGCCCTGGCCGTAGAGCGCCGCCGTGGTCGCCAGCATTTCCGGCATGCCCGGCCCGCCGCGCGGCCCTTCATAGCGGATGACGATGACGTCGCCCGGCTTGTAATCGCGCTTTTCTACGGCGGCGAACGCGCTCGGCTCGCCGTCGAAACAGCGCGCCGGGCCGCGGAATTTGAGCGAGCCCTTGTGCATGCCCGCGACCTTCACGATCGCGCCCTTCGGCGCAAGATTGCCTTTGAGCACGACCACGCCGCCGGTCGGCGCGATCGGCTTGGTCGTGCGATAAACGACGTCCTGGTTCTCGGGGAACTTCACATCTTTGAGATTCTCGGCGATGGTCTTGCCGGTCACGGTCATGCAATCGCCGTGGAGATAGCCGCCGTCGAGGAGCGCCTTCATCACCACCGGCACGCCGCCGATCGCGTGCAGATCCTTCATCAGATATTTGCCGCCCGGCTTGAAGTCGCCGATATAGGGCGTGCGCTTGAAGATTTCGCCGACGGCGTGGAGATCGAAATCGATCCCCGCCTCATGCGCCATCGCCGGGAGATGCAAGCCGGCATTGGTCGAGCCGCCCGTCGCCGCGACCACCGTCGCCGCGTTCTCGAACGCCTTGCGCGTCGCGATATCGCGCGGCCGGAGGCCGGTACGCAGGAGATTCATCACCGTCGCGCCCGAGGCCTCGGCATATTGATCGCGGCTCTCGAACGGCGCCGGCGTGCCGGCCGAGCCGGGCAGCGCGAGGCCGATCGCTTCGGAAACGCAGGCCATGGTGTTGGCGGTGTATTGCCCGGCGCAAGACCCGGCCGAGGGACAGGCCGCGCATTCCAATTCGTGCAGCTCTTCGTCCGTCAGCTGGCCGACGCTGTGCTGGCCGACGCCTTCGAACACATCGACGATGGTGACGTCGCGGCCCTGGAAGCGGCCCGGCAGGATGGTGCCGCCATACATGAAGACCGACGGCACGTTGAGGCGCAGCATCGCCATCATGAGGCCGGGCAGCGACTTGTCGCAGCCGGCGAGCCCGACGAGCGCGTCGTAGCTGTGGCCGCGCATCGTCAGCTCGACCGAATCCGCGATCGCCTCGCGCGAGACCAGCGAGGATTTCATCCCGTCATGGCCCATGGCGATGCCGTCGGTCACCGTGATGGTGGTGAATTCGCGCGGCGTGCCGCCCGCCGCCGCGACGCCGCGCTTCGCCGCTTGCGCCTGGCGCGACAGCGAGATGTTGCACGGCGCCGCCTCGTTCCAGGTGGTGGCGACGCCGACGATCGGCTGCGTCAGCTGCTCTTCGGTGACGCCCATCGCATAGAACATCGCGCGGTGCGGCGCGCGCTCGGGCCCGACGGTGATGTGCCGGCTCGGCAGCTTCGATTTGTTCCAGGCGGAAGGTTTGCGGGCGTCGTCGGGCATCAGCGGCTACTCCGAAAATTTTTGGGAGATTAGCAGGAATGGCTGCGCGGCCCAACCCTCTGAAAAGCCGCAACAAATATGCGGAAATGCGGGAGGCTTGCTTGCGATTTCCAAGAAAGACCACACTGTGTTACATTGTGGTCTAACGGATTGCGAGCGACCACAAATGCCCGACGATAGCCGCCTGCCCTCGACCCATGTGACCTTGCGCCTGCCGGCCGATCTGGTCGAGCGTTTCGAGAAGCTCGCCGCCGCAATGGATCGCCCGCGCTCCTGGGTGATGTTGCGCGCCTTGCGCCAATATCTCGAAGCCGAGGGCGCGGAGCTTGAAGAGGATATCGAGAGTCTCGCCGAGGCCGATCGCGGCGAAGTCGAGCCATTCGAAACCATCTACGCCGAAGCCGAGAAGATTATCGAAGAAGCGCGGAAGAAAAAACGCCGGCAAAAATGAACTTTCGCGTTGTCCGCACGCCTCGCGCGACGGCACACGTCCTCGACATCGTCGCTTACCTCGCGGAACATAGCGATGCGGCGGCGACGCGCTTTTTGGACGATCTCCGCAAAGCCGATGAACGGATCGCGACTTTTCCGAATTCCGGCGCGCCAGGTTCAATGTCGGGAACGCGCCGCCTTGTCATGGGCGATTACATCGTCTCCTATCGCGTGCGCCGCGAGGTCGTCGAAATCTTCGCGGTGCGTCACGCGAAGCGCCGCGACGCTTTGCCGTAGAATGCCGCTCATCTTATCTTCGGGCCGGATCGCCTCGTCGAGCAACTATTGTATCGGTCGCCATGCCGCTTGCCTCGATCACACGTCTGCGGGTGCGTTCCATCCGCTACCTGCCGGAGTTCCTCTACCGCGC
>DATGLO010000169.1:0-2085 GCA_035294105.1 Allostellaceae bacterium | reverse complement strand
CCTCGGACGAGCGCATCATCCATTCATTGTCGAGGCGCTGCATCAGGAACGGGATCCAGGCGAGCCCGCTCTCGACCCAGGCGACCTTCAGCTTGGGGAAGCGCTCGGGCATGCCGTTCACCAGCCAATTGGTGCAGTGAAGGATGCTCGACCACGAGAAGCCCAAGGCATGCGCGGCGATAAAGCGGTTGCAGGTGTTCATCGCTTGATCGCGGCCCCAAAACAGCCCGGCATGGAAGACGAGCGGCAGGCCCATCTCTTCGATCAGCGCATAGGTCTTGATATAGGCGTTGTCGTAAACGGGCTTGAAGCGCGGCGTCAGGAAGGTGAAGCCGCGCACGCCTTTCTTGCCGGCGAAATCCTTGACCGTCTTGTACATCGCCTCGGGATCGTTGGCCGGCAAGTAAAGCGACGCGCTGATGCGCGGCTCTTCGGCGAGGATGCGCTCGCAGAGCCAGGCGTTATAAGCGCGGGCCATCGCGACCTCGACCTCGGGCCGCGGCGTGAAGGGCAGGCCGAGCATCGGGGTCGGGAACATCAGCACCTGGTCGATGCCGAGCGCGTCCATCCAGCGCTTGGTGTAAGTGATGTCGCGATGGGTGCCGGCGGGGAATTTCTCGGGCGCACGGCCGTCGCGCCGGGTGATGCGGCCGGTCTGGTCCTGATAGGAGCCGGTCGGCGCGGTGATGCCGCCGCCGCCATAGCCCTGATACTTGGCCTGATCGCGCAGCACCGGGTCTTCGATATATTCGACGATCTGGGCGTAGGAGATCACTTCGAGATGATGGCCGTCGACATCGAAGATCGGGAAATCCTCGTAATGCCGCTGCTCGGCCTGCTGCCGCGCATGGGCGAGCATCGTCGTCGTGTCGAATTCCGCGACGGCGAGATCGCGGAACTGGATGTTTTCGAGCGTATCCATCGGCCCTCCCTCGCGCCCAAAGCGGGCGCCAGGGCTATTTAAGAGCGGACCCGCCACGAGGGCAAAGCGATTCGCGTAGGGGTGCCTGCTACGGCGCGATCAGGCCGGCGGGGTCGGGATTGCCCTTGATGAGGCCCTGGTCGCGCGCCGCCTTGATCCAGAAGGTCAGGCCGTCGGGCTTGGCCTGCGGCTCGAGATCGTCGGGGATGGCGATGCTCGCCGCCGCGGCCGGCGGCAGCTTGGTCCATTTGGCGATGCTGTCACGCACCGATTGCAGATGCGCGGGGTCCTTGAGATAGGCGATGGCATCCTCGAGCGACGCGCGGAAGCCTTTGACCGCCTCGGGATTCTTGGCTGCCCAAACCCTGGTCGAGGCATAGAGAACGATCATGGTGCCGGCCGGCGCACTGTCCCAGGGATTGCCGATATCGTGACCGAGCTTGCCGTCGAGGATGTGGGCGTAGAACGGATTGACCGCCAGCACCGCGTCGGCGAGGCCGGATTTCAGCCCGTCGCCCATTTGCGGGAATTGCAGCTCGATCCAATTCACCTTGTGGATGTCGACGCCTTGGGTGCCGACCCAGTAGCGCGTGATCACGTCGAAGCTGCCGCCGAAGCCGGGCACGGCGACCTTCTTGCCGGCGAGGTCCTTGGGGCTGTCGATGCCCGCGCGCGCGATGACGCCGGCCGCGTTTTTGGGGAACGGCAGCACCGTCGCGCCGGCGACGACCACGAGATCGAGGCCCTGCTCGTTCGCTTGCAGCAGCACCGGCGGTGTCGGCACGCCGATCTGCGCCTGGTCGGCGGCGAGCGCCGCCGAGATCACCGAGCCGTTCTGCGCGATCGACATATCGACGTCGAGCCCGTGCTTGTCGAAGATGCCCTGATCCTTGGCGACGAAGGCCGGAACGAAATCGCCGCCCGGGATGTAAAGCAGGTTGATCTTGGTCGCGGCGGAGGCAGGCGCGATTGCCGTCAGCGCCAGCCATGCGACAGCGGTGGCTTTCGCGAAACCCTGCGCGTTCATCTTTCCCCCCTTGTGAGTTTATTTATTCGGCGGCGCCCTGCGATGCCAGCCGCTTCAGCTTCGCTTCCGAAAGCACCGGCTCGAGATTGAAGACTCGCTTCGCGTTGCCGCCGAGGATGTTGCGCTTGGCCGTCTC
>DATGLO010000168.1:0-2114 GCA_035294105.1 Allostellaceae bacterium | reverse complement strand
CGCGTTTCATCGACGTGGTCTTGCCGATCGCGGTCTTCGTCGCGGTGATATTCATCTACAACAAGCTGATTGCCGAAAGCGAGATGGTGGTGATGCGCGCGGCCGGGGTCAGCCCGATGTCGCTGGCGGCGCCGGCGCTCGTCACCGGCCTGATCGCCACCGTGTTGCTCTATGCGATGTCGCTCTACCTGCTGCCCGCGGCCAATCGCGCCTTCAAGGACCTGCAATTCGAGATCCGCAACCGCTTCGCCTCGGTGCTGATCCAGGACGGCGTCTTCAACACGCTTAGCGACAAGCTGATGGTTTATGTCCAGAGCCGCGACGACAACGGCGACCTGGAGAGCATCCTCATCTATGACGAGCGCCAGCCCGACAAGCCGGTGACCGTATTCGCCCAGCGCGGCGCCGTCGCCAACACACCCGAGGGCCCGCGCCTCCTCCTCGTCGACGGCACGCGCCAGCAGCGCGACGTCACGAACGGGCATCTTAACGTACTGACCTTCAAGCAATACACGCTCGAGCTCGACAATCTCACCGGCGCGCCGGGAACGCGCGATCGCGAAGTCGACGAGCGCTACACCGGCGAGCTTCTCCGCGATCTCGGCCCCGATCAGGAGCCGGACTGGCGGCGCGCCGTTTTGCTCGAGCTCAATATGCGCCTTGCCGGGCCGCTCGCCGCGCTGACTATGGCGGCGCTGCCCGTCGCCTGCCTGCTCACCGGCGAATTCAACCGCCGCGGCCAGTCGCGCCGCATTCTCTTGGGCGTGGGCTTCGCGTTCGTCGTCGAAGTCGTCGATATCGCGCTGAAGAACCTTGCCGCGCGCTCCGGCATCGCGATCCCGCTGCTTTACGCCAATCTCATCATTCCGCTGATGATCTCGCTGTGGCTGTTGTGGCGCGAGAGCGCGCCGCGGCCGCGCCGCCAATTGGCGCCCGCGCCGGCCGAGTGACCGCATGTCGCCGTGGAAGACCCTTTTCCGCTACATCGCGCGACAGTTCTTCGGCTGGTGCACCGCGATCTTCCTCGCGATGATGAGCATCGTATTCCTGCTCGACTATATCGAGCTCATCCGCCGCGCCGGCACGCGGCCCGACGCGACCTTGCTGATTCTTTTCGAGATGGCGGCGCTGAAGCAGCCCGACATGGCGCAGCAGGTCATGCCCTTCGCGATCCTCTTTGGCACGATGATGGCGTTCTGGCGTTTGACGCGCAGCCACGAGCTCGTGGTGGCACGCGCGGCCGGCATTTCCGCCTGGCAGTTCCTCGCGCCGCCGCTGTCGGGCGCGTTCCTCGTCGGCGTCCTGGTCGTCACCATTTTCAATCCGGTCGCTTCGGCCATGCAGGCGAGCTACGAGCAGCTCGAGAACCGCATTCTCCGCGGCGAAAACGACCAGCTGAGCTTGTCACGCACCGGTTTCTGGCTGCGTCAGAGCGACGAGGACGGCAATCACTCGATCCTCCATGCCAGCGAATTCGCTATCAAGCAGCACGCCATCAACAACGTGATGATCCTGTTTCTCGCCAACGATAGCAAGCTGGTACGGCGTATCGACGCCAAGCAGGCGTTCCTGAAAAACAACGCCTGGGAGGTGCATGACGGCACGCAATGGACGGCGGGCCAGCCGCTGCAGCCCTTCACGACCATCGATGTCGGCACGAATCTTACCACGAACAAGATCCAGGAAAGCTTCGCCTCGCCCGATACGATGTCGTTTTGGGAGTTGCCGGGCTTCATCCGCCTGCTCGACGCCTCCGGATTTTCCTCGCAGCGCCACCGTCTTTATTTCAATGCGCTCCTTGCGCGGCCTTTCCTCTATGCCGCGATGGTGCTTATCGCCGCGAGCTTCAGCCTGCGGATGCAGCGCCGCGGCGGCGCGACGTTGATGATCGGCGCCGGCGTCGCCGCCGGCTTCGCGCTCTATTTCCTCTCCGACGTGGTGTTCGCGCTCGGCCTCTCGGCGAGCATTCCGATCTCGCTCGCCGCCTGGACGCCGACCGGCATCACCTGGCTTCTCGGCGCCACCTTGTTGCTTCACCTCGAAGACGGCTGAGCATCAATGCGGCTTGGGGGACTAGTCGGGGGTCTGCTCGCATGCTCGGCGCTGCTCGCGAG
>DATGLO010000167.1:0-4765 GCA_035294105.1 Allostellaceae bacterium | reverse complement strand
GAGGATCGCGCGGCTGCGCCTGAGGTCGGCGCGGAAGATATCTGGCGTCTGGCGATCGACCCTGGTGTGATCGAGGCCGTGGCTCGCGAGCTCGTGCCCGGCTGCGACCATGCGGCGTATCAGGTCGGGATGACGCTCGGCGACCCAGGCGAGCGTGAAGAACGTCGCGCGGGCGCCGGTCGCGGCGAAGAGATCGATGAGGCGATCGGTATTGGCGGCGACGCGGCGCGGAAGCGAATTCCAATCGTCGCGCGAGACGACACCCGACAGCGCCTCGACCTGGAAGTAATCCTCGACGTCGACGCTCATCGCGTTGACGATCGGCCGCGGCACGGTTTGTGACGCCCCGCCGCTCATCTGCTTAGAAGGTCTGACGCAGATAGGCGGTGATCGAGTTCTGGTAATACTCGCGCGTGCCGATATTCGACGAACCGTAGATGAGCTGATAGCCGAGGCTACCGAGCAAGCTCGGGGTCATGTAACGGCCGATGGAAGCCTGCATCTCGAAGGTGCTTTCGTCGAATTGTTGGCGCACGAAATAGCCGCCGTTCAGCGTGAACGACGTCGTCTCGTTCATCGCGTGCTGCCAGAGACCTTCGACGCCGACAAAGGAATCGCTCGCGCTGAGTCCGGCGATCGGGCGATAATCCTCGTACCGCACGTCGAGCTGATAAAGATCGGGCGCGTTCGTCGTCACAACGCCGGCGCGGAAAGTGCGATCGAGAAAGATCGAATTCTGAAGCGCGAGCTCGTTGACGAGCAACACTTCGGGCAAACCGGTCTGCGGATTGATGACGACGTTGGTCGCGGTCAGCTGCTCGTTGTTGAGGTTGTCGAGAATCTGCTGCTGCGGCGTCGTGACGCTTTCGCCGTAATCCGCGAAAGCCGCGGTCAGCGGCGTCAACGGATAGTGCAGCTGGCCGTTGAAGCCGTTGAAGCCCTGCTTGTGGCCGTAAGTCAGCTGGGCGTATGCGTCCTTAGCCTCCTGCCAGCGGGCGCCGGCATACCAGGTCGGATCGTTGACATTGGCGGCGGGATCTTGCGAGTAGCGAATATCCTCATAGCCGACGCTTCCGAGGAGCTGGAACGTGGGCGAGAGCCGCAACTGGCTCTCGACCATGATCGTGCCATTATCGTCGGTGCCGCCACCGTTGTCGATGCGGTCGCGCGTGCCTTCGGCCGTGAACTGCCCGGAGATCAGATTGCCGCGATCGCCGCTGTCGAGATAAAGGCGCAGGTCCTGCAGCGTGCCGTTGCTGATGGCGCTGCTGACCAGCGGCTGACCGGTATCCGAGGGCAGCAAAGCGCCCGTGTTGTTGTAGAACCGCGTCTGGCCGATGGAATAGCGTAGGTCGCCGGTCGCGTCCTCGATCAACGGAAAGCGCCACTCCGGACCGGCGTCGTAGGCAAGGACCTCGGTGCGGTCATTGAGGCGGATGTCGACGGGATTGACCGGCCCCAGCGAGCCGCTGCGCGAGCCTTCCGACGCCGCGGCGCGGGTATCGATGAAAAAAGCATCGGGAATGACCGAAAAGGTGCCGGTGCCGAAGAAATTCTGGTCGAAACGATCGTTCGAAGTGTCGACGACGTTGCGCAGATAGATCGGCGAATAATTCAGATCGACCTTGGCGTAGTTGGTGTCGCCCGTGACCGAGACGCTCGGGTTGACGAACGTCTCGAGATCCGCCTGGCGATTGTTGTGGGTGAATCCGGCATTATCCGTGGCGGTTTCGGAAAGCTGAATGGTCGGCGAGATCAGCCAGGGCGAGGGCGCATCGACCGGCGGCTTGATATGATCGGACGGCGTCGGCAGCGGCTCCTGCTCGCCGAACGGGCCTTGCGACGGCGGCGCCGAATCGGGATTGGTTTCCTGCTGGCGGACGGCTTCGTCCAGCTTTTGCAGGTCGGGAAAGACCGGATTCCCCTGGGCATTGGTCTGCGCGCGCGCCGGTAGCGAGGCAAGCGCCACGGCAATCAAGAGCGAGGATACGGCCAGCGACCGAAGGAAGCGCATTCTGCACCAGTTGCGGATGACGGGCCGGCACCCGCGCCGATCAGTAGTTGGAATAGGAGCCGAACTGATCCGTGGCCGAAGCGCGAACCTTGTTGAGCAAGAGGCTGATGTTCGGGCAGGCGCGAACGAGCGCGACCGCGGCCTCGACTTCCTCTTGCTGCGTCTGATCGGCCTCGACCACGAACACGACCTGGCCGACCAGACCCGCCAATGTCGCTGGATCGCTGCTGGCAAGGCACGACGGCGCATCGAAAATGATGAAGCGGTCGGAATAGCGCTGCGTCATCTCGTCGAACATTTCGCGCGTGCGCTTGCTCGACAAGAGCTCGGGCCCGCGATTGTCGGGATGGCCCGCGGGCATCACCGCGAGGTTCGGCATGTTCGTGCGTAGCACGACATCCGCGAAATCGATGTCGGGATTGGACAAGAGATCCGTCAGCCCGCGACCGGCGGGGATACCCATCATCTCCGACACCGCGTGGTTGCGGGTGTCGAGGTCGATGAGCAGCACCTTGAGATCCTGCTCCGACGCGATCGAGAGCGCGAGATTGATCGCGGTGAAGCTCTTGCCTTCGCCCGGCTTCGCGCTCGTGACCATGATCATGCGATTCTTTTGCGCCTCGGGATCGCTATCGACCTCGTCGAGGAACTTCGCGACCACCTGCCGCTTGACGATGCGGAATTCTTCGGCGATGCGCGAGCGGCCCGCCGACGGCAGCGCAATGCCGTGCTGGTGCAGGGCGCCGGCGTTGATGCTGACTTGGCGGCTATGGGCGACCGGCTCCGGCGCCATGCGGCGCCGTTGCCGCGGCGCGGCGCTCGGATTTTGCGGCGCCGCCGCTGCCGGTTGCGGCCGGGCGGTGCGCGCCGGCTGCGCCGGCACCGCGACATTGCCCCAATCGCCGTTGGCGGCGAGCGGCTGTGCGGCTTGTGCCGCCGCTTCCTCGTTGCGCCGCCGCAGATGCGCCGCGGCGCGCTCGATCAGGCTGCGGGAAGCTGCGTCCATCATGGGCCAATTCCTCCGCCCGTGAGGGCGCGATGGAAATCAAAGGTAATCGCGATCAGAACGCCGTACAGCATCAGGAGCGCGAGGGCGGTGGCGCCGAATCCCGCGGTCTCAAGCGTCGCCTGCGCGCGCGTGCGGAACATCGCGACATAAGAGATGCCGCCGACGACCGGGAGACCGAGTCCGCGCAAGCGCTGCAAGGTCGCGAACGAACGGTCGATCTGCGCGAGCATGATCGGGATGAGCAGGCCGCCGAGAATGCCGGCCAAGAGCACCGCCGAGAACAGCACGGGGCGGTTCGGCGCAACCGGCGCAAGCGGCACCTGCGGCGCATCGACGACACGGAACTGGATCTGATCGGCCTTGGTATCGGCTGCCTGCGACAGGTTGGTCGCTTCGCGGCGCGCCAGGAGCTCGTCGTAATTCTTTTTGAGGACTGCATAGTTGCGGTCGATGTCCTGGGCCTGCGCCTCGATCTCGGGCGCGGTGGCGGCAAGGGCGGCGAGGCGTTTCACGTCGGCTTGCGCCTGGTCGACGCGCTGTTGCAAGGAGGCCACCTGGCTCTGCTGCTCGACGAGCTGGACTTGCACCTGCTCGTAAACGCCGTTGGTGACCGTGCGGGCCCCGGCGGTCGAACCGCCGCCGGCCTTGTCGCCGCCGAGACGGCTTTCGAGATCGGCGATCTGCGACTTGAGCGCGACGACGTCGGGATAGTTGTCGGTGAACTGGGTGCGCAGCTGGGCAAGCTTCGCGCGGTCGTCGGCGAGCTGCACCGCGATCGGGCCGGCGCCGGTAACGACCGTGCCGCTCGAGAGCGATTGCGGCAGCTGACCGAGCTCTTGCTTCAGCGCGTCGCGCTTGGCAATCGCGTCTTGCAGCTGGTTCTGCGCATCCGACAGGCGCTGCCGGGCGTTCTGAAGCTCTTGCGTCGCGCCCGCGCCGGCGAGCACGTCGAGATGCTGGGCGCGGAAATCGGCTTGGCGCTGTTCGGCCGCGCGCAGTTGCTGCTCGTAGCCCGCGATCTGATCGTTGAGGAAGCGCTGCGCGTTGTCCATCTGCTCGCGCGTCTGACCGGTGGTGTTTTCGGCGAAGATGGTCAGCAGGCTCTGCACAACGTTGCGCGCCACCGTCGGGTTGGTGTCGTCGTAGGAGATCGTGAACAGATTCTTGGTCTGCGGCTTGATCGTGATCGCCTCGGGCAGCGCGCGGATGAGCGCTTCCTTGTCGGCGTTGGTCCGCGCCCGCGAATCGAGATCCGCCATGTGGATCAGTTCTTCGAGATTGGGTCGGCTCAAAAGGGTGCGCTGCAGGACGTCGAGCTGCTGCGCCGGATCGACCTCGACGGCGATGCCGCGGAGCAGCGGTCCCAAGAGGCCGTCGGCGTCGACGTAAACGCGCGCCGAAGACTCGTACTTGCTCGGCATCATCGCGATCACGGTCCAGCCGACGATGCAAATGGCCCAGGCCGCGAAGGCCGTCATCCATTTACGCCGCCAAATGGCGTGCAGGTATTGGAAGATCGTAGTCGACAGGGATTCCATGGGAGAACCGAAAAGTTGCCGAGCCAGGCCTCAGAAGTAACGCTGCGGAATGATCAGGATGTCGCCGGGTTGCATCGGGATGTTGTCGGCGACGTCGCCGTCATCCACGAGATCGGCAAGATGCACTTTGATGGTCTGTTGCTGGCCGCCGACCGTGCGCACCACGACGGCGCGATCGCCGGCGGCAAACCGGGTCAAGCCGCC
>DATGLO010000166.1:0-2456 GCA_035294105.1 Allostellaceae bacterium | reverse complement strand
GCGACCGACGATCTGCCGGTCCTCGATCCCAACACCAATACCGCGAGCTTCTTCAAGGCGCCCGAGCCCGATCCCAACATGCCCGAAAGCCTGGGCGGCAACCGCGCCGCGGCTTTGAAGCCGATGCAGCCCTCGGCCTATTGGGGCGATCGGCAGATCTGGTCGAACCACATCAACAACCACAATTCGATGTTCGATGCGCAAGGCCGGCTGTGGCTGACGGCCGCGGTGCGCGGCACCGATACGCCGGCCGAGTGCCGGCAAGGCTCGCCGCTCGAATCGGCGCAGGTGTTCCCGATCGCCGCGAACGAGCGCCAGCTCGCGATGCTCGACCTGAAGACCGGCAAGTTCACCTTCATCAACACCTGCTTCGGCACGCAGCATCTGCAATTCGGCTTCGACGCCAACGACACGCTCTGGACCTCGGGCGGCGGGCCGGTGCTCGGCTGGCTCAATACGAAGCTATTCGATCAGACCGGCGACGTCGCAAAAGCGGAAGGCTGGACGCCGCTGATCGCGGACGTGAACGCCAACGGCAAGCGCGACGCTTATGTCGCGCCCAACCAGGCGATCGATCCGACCAAGGACAAGCAGCTGCCCGGCGGCTTCTACGCGATCATGCCGAGCCCGGTCGACGGCTCGATCTGGGGCACGGTCGGCGTCTTCGGCGGCATCGGCGGTGTCGAGCGCGTCGTGCTCGGCGACGATCCGCCCAAGACCGCGATCGCGCAGCTCTTCTCGCCGCCGAAGCCCGGCTTCGGTCCGCGCGGCGGCGATATCGACAGCAAGGGCCGCGTCTGGGTCTCGCTCGGCTCCGGCGATCTCGGCGAGTTCGACATCTCTAAATGCAAGGGCCCGCTCAACGGTCCCGGCGTTGCCGACGGCACGGCCTGCAAGGAAGGCTGGACCTTCTATCAATATCCCGGGCCGGGCTTCCAAGGCATCGGCAAGAACAGCGCCGAGGCGAGTTATTACACCTGGGTCGATCAGCACAACACGCTGGGCCTCGGCAACGACGTCGTGATCTCGACCGGCAACGAGAACGACGCCTTGCTGGCCCTCGTCAACGGCAAGTGGGTGGTGATGCGCGTGCCTTATCCGATGAGCTTTTACGCCAAGGGGCTCGACGGCCGCATCGACGATCCGAATGGCGGCTGGAAAGCGCGCGGCATCTGGACGACGAGCGGCGACCGCACGCCGTGGCTGCATGAAGGCGGCAAGGGCAGCCGCCCGCGCGTGTTCCACTTCCAGGTCCGTCCGAACCCTCTGGCGGGTTGACGGCGGGCGGATCGAGATGAAGAGCAAGGTGATGGAGGGCTTTGGTCCTCCATCGCTTTCCTTATTCGTCACCCGCGGGCTTGTCTTGCCCGAGATGAAGACGCTGTACACCGAGCAATTCGATCTTGAGACTCAGAATGGTGGTGCGCGATGACGATACCGATGCCAGAGCTCGATCTCCGCGGAACGCCGGCGCATGAGCTGATGCGCGCGGTGACGGCCGCTTACGAGCGGCTGCGGCCGGGCGAGAGCGTCGCGATCCTGCTCAAAGCCTACGGTGCGCGGCTGCGCATGGGGATGGTCGAGGCGGGCGCGCGCCACGAGGCCGAGCGCCTCCCGAGCGGCGATTGGCGCCTTGCCGTGCATGGCGCCTCGCGCTCCTTGAGCACCGCGCCCGGCGTTCATCACGTGGTCGCGGGGCCCGCGGGCGACGTCTTTACCTGCGAGCGGGCGAAGCGCGCGGCGCGCATCGACGGCGCGACAGGCGAGGTCGCGGCGTTGCGCGCGGTGGCGACGACCGCCTCGCATATGGCCTACGACGCCGCGCGCGATCGTCTCTTCATCGGCGATGCCGGCGGCAACGCGCTCGTCTGCGTGCGCGGCCGCGATCTCGAGCCGCTCGGACGCTGGGACATTCCCGGCGCGCCGCAACTGCCGATCGTCACCGACGACGGCATCGCCTGCATTACCGGCGGCGGCGCCGGCGTGCTCGGCGTCGTCTGGCCGAGCGCGGGCGGCTTCCGCGCGGGCGTCGTCGAAGTCGGCGAGGGGCCGCACGATCCGCTGGCGACGCCCGATGGCAAGGCCGTGCTCGTGCCTTGCGCCGGGACGGGCGAGGTGGTGCGCGTCTCGCTAAGCGACGGCAAGGTCGCCGAGCGCTATGCGGTCGGCGACGGGCCGGCGCATCTTGCGGCGCATCCCGACGGCACCCGCATCTACGTCGCGAACACCTTCGACGGCACGCTCGCGGCGATCTCGCCCGAGGGCGATCTTCTCGCCCGCGTGCCGAGCGGCAACTGGGCGCATGTGCCGAAGGTCACGCCCGACGGCCGTTGCGTCTATGTCGCGAATTTCTACGACGACACCTTGGCGATCTTCGACGCGATGACATTGGCGCGCGTCGGCGAGGTCGCGACCGGTCCTTACCCGCACGGGCTCGATATCAGCCCCGACGGCGC
>DATGLO010000165.1:0-5992 GCA_035294105.1 Allostellaceae bacterium | reverse complement strand
TCTTCGCCGACACAGGCGAGGAAGGTCTGCCCGATCTCGCGGGGATTTGGCGGCTCGTCGAGCGTCCTGATGCGGGTGCTGAAGAGAAAATCGCCCTTGCCGTCGAGGGTTTGGATCAGGCCGCGGACGCGCGGATTGACCGCCCATTGATGCCAGGCGCGCTTGTGGCGCTTCAGCACCTTGTCGTAGAGCGCCGGCGCCCGCACATGGGTGGCGCAAGTCGCGCCGCTGGTGAATGAGTCCGACGGGCGCTCGCCGCGATAGGAGATGCCGAGCCAGCGCCGCACGATGCTGTGCCCGCCGTCGCAGCCGACGACATAACGCGCGGCGAGATTTTCGCGCCGGCCGGTCGCGACCTCTTCGATCGCGATCGTGAACTGTCCCGGGCTGGGCTCCGCAATCTCGTTGCAGCGCCAGCCGTAGCGCGCATCGATCAGCGGCACGGTATGAACGTGGCGGAAGAGCTCGGCCTCGACATACATTTGATTGGCGCGGAACAGCGGTTCCGGCACCTGATCGGTCGGCGCCGCCGCGGCGACCCGCGCCTGCTTGTCGTTTTCCGACGGCAGCGGGTGCCGCGCCATCTCCCAGCCGTTCAAGCTCGTAAAATAAGCGACATCGGTCGGATGGTCCGGCGGCAGGCCGACCTTGCGCAGCATCTTCGCGATGCCGAGGCGGCGGTAATGCTCCATCGTGCGAGCGTTGTGCGTGTTGCCTTTGGGATGAAAGCGCGAATTCGGCTCGGTGTTGATAAGGCTCGTGCGGATGCCCAAAGCGGCAAGGTTCAGCGCCAGAACCATGCCGACCGGTCCGCCGCCGATAATGACGATAGGCTGCTCTGTCATGCCGCGACCTTAGCGAGAAATCGGATGATTTCCACCGGCGCGCCGCGCTAGTGATAAGAACGGCCCGGGGGAGACGGGCGAAGAACGGGAGGAGCGCGTTATGAAATCGATGCTGATTGCAGCCGGGTTGCTGGTCATTCTCGCGCGGAGCGCGGCGGCCGATCCGGTCACGCTGCGCTTCGCGCCGGGCCAGAACGCGCCCGTCAACCAGACCGACGTGGCGAATTTCTATCGCTTGTGGGCCGACCGCGTGACCAACGATTCCAAAGGCGCGCTCAAGATCGACGTGCGGGAAGGCTTCGCGATCGCCAACTCGCTCAATATGTACGACCGCGTCACCAGCGATGTGATCCAGATCGGCTTCGTCCTCTTCAACTACGTCGAAGGCAAGTTCCCGCTCACGGAAGTCGCCGCGCTGCCGAACACCGCCGACAATGCCGCCGACGGCTCGCGCGCGCTGTGGCGGCTCTATCAGAGCGGCATGCTCGACAAAGAGTTCGACACGGTGCGGCCGCTGCTGCTGGTCGCCTTGCCGCAATCGATTGTCCATCTGAGATCGGCGCCGAAATCGCTCGAGGATCTGACCGGACAGCGCATCGTCGGACCGACGCAGATGACCGGCCTCGCCGCCAAATACATGGGCGCGCAGACCATCAGCCTGCCGTCCAATGCCGCCTATGAAGCGATCAATCGCGGCACGGCCGACGGCACGATCCTGTCGTTCAACGTCTATTTCACCTTCAAGATCGGCGAGGTCACGCATTATCACATCGATCAGCCGATGGGCACGGCCGCCGGCATGATCTTCATGACGCGCAAGGTCTATGACGGGCTGCCGGCCGATGCGAAGGCGGCGCTCGACAAGAACTCGGGCGAAGCGGCGAGCGCCGAATGGGGGAGCTGGTGGGATCGCGACAACGCGACCAACCGCGAGATCGCGAAGAAGGACGCGAGCCAAACGGTCGTGACGCTTCCGCCCCAGATCGCGGCGAGCTGGACAAAGCGTCTCGACGCGGCCGATGCCGAATGGATGAAAAGCCGCCCCGGCGCCGAGCGGGCGCTGGCGAAATACAAGCAATACCTGGCCGACATCGCCGCGGGACGTTGAGGGATCGATAAGGACCCTAAGATAAAGGACCCGCGGGTACGCCTGCCTTGCGCATGGCGCCGATCAACCGCTCGCGATCGGCTTTGCGGCGGAACGGGTAATACTCGCACAGCTTGGCGATCGTGACTTCCGGATCGATCCGCCGATAGGCGTTCAGCGCGCGCTTCGCCTCAACGGCTTGGCCGCGCATGGCATTGGCCGCGATCGTCATGCGCAGGGCCGGCATCCAGTTCGGCTTGACGCGGAGCGCTATCGCGGCCCAGCGCGCGGCTTCGTCGTCGCGTCCGGCGATGAAATGAGCGAAAGCCATCGCGCTTTGCGTCAGAAAGACGCGCGGTTCGAGCGGATTGAGCCGTATCGCCTTATTGAGGCTTTCGATCGCTCCTTCCGGATCGCCGGCATAGCCGCGCACCCAACCGCTGCGCTGCCAAGCGACGGCGAGGTTCACGTCGAGCTCGAGCGCCAGGTCGATCAGCAGCAAGGCGCGATCGAGGTCGCCGAAAAAATAAGCATGCACGTGCCCCGCCCAACAGAGCGCGACGGCGTCATCCGTGCCGATATCGGCGGCGCGCTCGACCAGCCGCGCGATTTCCGCTTCATCGAATTGCGAGGCCCAGCCATTCGCCTTGGCGAAATGGTGACACGACGCGGCCAGCCCGTAGGGGGTCGAAAAGTCGGGATCCTTGGCGATCGCCGCGTTGAACATGTGCAGCGCTTCGGCATTGTCCTTCCCCGTCCAGCGATTCCAGCAGGCGAGGCCGCGCAGGTAGAAATCGTAGGCGGCGAGGTCGCCGGTCATATCCAGCCTGGCGCGGTCGATCTCCGCTTTCTCGAGTTGCGGCGCGATCGATCCGACGACGCGCGTCACGAGCTGATCCTGGAGATCGAAGATGTCGACCAGGTCGCCGTCGAATCGATCCGCCCACAAATGGCGGCCCGATTCGGCCTCGATGAGCTGGCCCGTCACGCGGACGCGGCTCCCCGACCGGCGCACGCTGCCTTCCAAGACGTAACGCACGCCAAGCTCGCGGGCGACCTGGCCGGTATCGACCGCTTTGTCTTTGTACGTGAACGACGAATTGCGGGCGATAACGAAGAAAGCACGGTTGCGCGACAGAGCCGTGATAATGTCCTCGACCACGCCGTCAATGAAGTAATCCTGTTCCGGATCGCCGCCGAGATTTGCGAAAGGCAAGACGGCGATCGACGGCTTGTCGGAGATACCCGGCGAAAGCTTGTGCGGGCCGGTCTCGGCGGGACTGCGCTGTTCCTCGCGAACGGCGCCGACAAAACGCAGGCCGCGGCGCGGCAGCGTCTTGATCAGCCGTTGCCCTTCGCCGCTGTCGCCGATGGCGCTTCGGGCCGCATTGATGCGGTTGAACAAGGCGGATTCGGAAATGGCGCGGCCCTGCCATACCGAGGCGAGCAGATCGTCCTTGCTCACCACGCGGTCGCGATTCCGGATTAAATGAACAAGGAGGTCGAAGACCTGAGGCTCAACAGCCACGAGGTTCGTTCCCCGCTGCAGCTCGCGGCGATCCGTATCGAGCGCACAGTTCTCGAACAGATAGCGCAAGATCTCACCGTAACGGCACACGTCGCGCCCGGCACGACGGTAGCACAAGCGACCCAAAGGAAAAATCGATGAAATCCTAAGCCGAAGGCGAGACGTCCTGAAAGACGCGGCGCCGGCTGTGGGATAAAGCCGAAGCAGACAAACGCGAGGAGGACATGAAGACGCTTCTGTCGGCTGCCCGGGTCGCGTTGCTCGCCATCTGGGTCGTGGGGCTCTTGCCGTCGCCGTCGAGCCGGGCGGCGGACGCACAATACGTCGTCAAGCCGGTGGTCGAGATGAAGGTCCAGCAACTTCCGCAAGGCCCGCTCTACTGGCGCCTCGAGAATTTCCCGACGGTGGATCAGGCGAAAGCCGCCGCCGGCACCTATCGTTGGAACCCGGACACGGTGAGCTACGACGGATTGCCCTCGCTGACCGCCGAGGTCGCCGGCAAAGCGTGGCTCTTCACCCTCGGGCCGAAGGGCGGCGCGACCCCCGGCGGAACGAAGGTGGCCGAGATCGGACCGGTCCCGCCCCTCACCGCGCCCGAATATCTGCTGCGCGTCAATTACGGCTGCGGGCCGCCGGGCGCCAAGACTCCGATCCATTCGCATCCCGGCTCGGAGACCTTCTACATCCTCGCCGGAAAAATGGGGCAGCAGACGCCGCAAGGCACCAGCTATGTCGAGGCAGGCCAGAGCATGAACGGACATCCGGCCGGCACGACGATGCAAGTCTTCAACGCCGGCACGACCGATCTTAGCGCTCTCATCATGTTCGTGGTGGACGCGACCAAGCCGTTCTCGGTGCCCGCGAAGTTCGAATAAGGCGGCTCAACGAATTTTTCCGCGCTGAGATTGCGCGATAAGAGCGGCAAAATGATTCGACGTCCTAAAGGTGGTTGGCTGGCCGCGACGGCGTTGCTCATCGCGCTCGGCTTCAATCTCGCGAATGCGTCTGCCCAAGGCAGGTCCCTCAAGGACCGCCGTCGGAGATTGGGCGTTGGTATCGTTCGACTCTTTCGATGCTGCTGGCGCGAGGGTTCCGAGCATGGAACGCGGCGATCTGAAGGGGCTGCTTGTTCTGACGAAAGACGGGTTGCTGTCCGTTCAGATCATCTCCGAAATTCCAAAGCTGGCTTCCAACGATCGTCTCAAGACGACGGCCGCCGAAGACAAGGCCGTCGCCCACGGGGTGCTATCATTTTTCGGTACGTACACGATCAGCGAAGCCGATAAATCGATCAGCTTCCATATCGAACGCAGCAGCTTTCCCAACCAGGTGACGGGGAAAGGTGCCAAACGCCTTCTCACAATCTCGGGGGACGAAATGAGGTTCGACAATCCGGGTCGAACCGCCGGCGGGCATGTCGTGATCGCATGGAAGCGGATTCACGAGAGATAAGGCGCCCGATGACGCTCGCCATGATGGTTTCTCCATACTTGGGGATTGCTGCCGCTCGAAGGGCCGGGGCTCTCGCGGAAAGCTAGGCTCTCTCACCGGACCACGGTTTCTGTCTTCCGGCGGCAAAGCGAACGACTTCGAAAGCGTCTGAAATCGAGGACGTCTCGAGCGAGGTCGCGCTTTGCAACGCGGCGAGCGCCTTCTTAACCATGTCATGGTTAGCGCGGCGCGGAAATTAACGTCGAATTTTCTTTCGATTAACGAAAAATTTGTGCTGTCCTTTCGGCGACGGCGAGACGTCCGGCGTCGACAAGACAGCGCATCGCGCAAAACAGACGACGGCCTCGCGCGGTGGAGGCTGTATGTCGTTCCGAGCTTACTCTGGCTCTGTCGCTTATCTCGTGCTCGCGCTGAGCGCCTTTGCGTTGAGCGGCGCGACGCCGCTCGTCACGCGCGCGTTTCCTCCCAGCGCGCCTGCGACGACGATCGCGATAACACCGCTCCCGGCGCCGCCAAAGCAGGCTTCCAAGCTCGTCGGCGTGGCATCGTGGTACGGCAAGCATTGGCAGGGCCGCAAAACCGCGAGCGGCACGCGCTTCGATCGTCGCAAGTTGACCGCCGCGGATCGCGACTTGCCGCTCAACACGCGCGTGCGCGTGACGAATCTGCTCAACGGCCGCTCGGTCGAAGTCCTGGTCAACGACCGCGGCCCCTATGTCGGCGAGCGCGTTCTCGATCTATCGGAAGCGGCGGCGAAACGCCTCGGCATGATCAAGGAAGGACTAGCGCCGGTCCGGATCGACTTGATCACGGCGCGAGCCGGATAGTCGCCCTACTCGACCGTCACGCTCTTGGCCAGGTTGCGCGGCTGATCGACTACCCTTTTTGGCTTCGGCGATAATCGTCGGAAAACGCTCGATGATCACATCGACCTCGCGTGTCGCCGTCTCATAAAGGACAAGCGGACTCACGCCCTCGTATTGATGTATCAACATGTCGCGCATTCCGGCCATGCCGCGCCAAGGAACATCGGGATAGCGCGCGCGGAAATTCGCAGGCACGCGCTTCGCTGCTTCGCCG
>DATGLO010000164.1:0-3729 GCA_035294105.1 Allostellaceae bacterium | reverse complement strand
TTCGGCCGCACCGTCGCGGTCAACGGCACGAACGGCACCGATCACGGCACTGGCACAGTGATGTTCGTGATGGGCGGCGCGGTGAAAGGCGGCCGGACCTACGGCGATTGGCCGGGCCTCGCGAACTTGCAGGACAATCGCGATCTGCGCGTCGCCGTCGATTCACGCAGCATCGCCAAGGGCATTCTGCGCGACCACTTCGGTATCGACGCCGCCGATCTCGGCGCGAAGGTCTTTCCCGACGCGCCGGGCTTGACGCCCGCGGACGGGTTGCTGCGGGCCTGACGCGCTGCCGCCCGGCTCAGCCGAGCGGGCCCTGGAACACCTGGCCGAGATAAGTATCGGGCAGCGCGTCGAGGCTCTCGGGCCAATGCGCCCAACCACTGTAATTCTCGATCTTGCGACGCTGGCTCGCCGGCCGCGGCTGCCCGTCCCAGCCGATCTGCTCCATATAGTAATAGAGCTGGATCGCATGGCCGTCGGGATCGATGGCGAAGGCCGAATAGTCGATGCCGGGGAAGAGCTCGGGCGGCAGGTATTTGATCGTAACGCCGTTCTCCTCGAGAAAGGCGATGCCGTCGCGCAGCTGCTGATAACTGCCGAGCTGCATGCCGTAGGCCATGCAATTGCAAGCCTGATCGAGCGGCAGCTCGGCCCGCAGCGCCTTGGGATAAATCGCAACGCTGTGATGCTCGGTGTTGACGCGCAGGAAGGTGCAGCGATGGCCGCGCCATTCCGCTTCTTCGGTCAGGGCGAGGCCGATCACCTCTTGATACCAGCGGGTCGCGCGGGCGACGTCGTCGACGAACATCCTGACCGGCCCGTGGCGCATGATGCGGAACGGCCGCGGCAGCATCACGTCGCCGACATTGTATTTCGCTTCGGCCTCGGGTCGTACATGCATGCCGTCGCGCGGGTCGATGTTGCGGTCCTTCAAATGCTTCACCACCTCGCGGAAGTCGCCGCCGATCGGCTTCTCCGGCAATTTCACGCCGCTGAAATCGACCATGGTGAAAGGCTTCGACGCACCGTCCCATCCGATCTGATCCATGCCGTAGTAAAGCTCGTTGCCGAGCCGGTCGGGATCGGGGAAGGCGAATTGCCAGTTCGAGCCGAGCGCGTCGCGCCCCGAACGCTGGATCGGGATCTGGCGCTCCTTGAGCCAGGCCTGCGCATCCGTGACCTCGCGCAATGTGCCGACTTGCCACGCGATGTGGCTGACGGTCTCGAGGCCGGGATGTTTCGGCGCGCGCGGGCTTTTGGCGAAAGCCTTATAGGGAAAGAGCACGAAGGCGTGATGGTCGTGACCGTAGCGTAGGAAATAGCCCATCGGATCGCCGATATCCTCGCCTTCGACCTGGAGGATATGCGCGAAGTTCTCTTCGTCGGAGACGATGAGACCCAGAAGGTCGGCGTAGAAATGCAGCGCCGCTTGGGAATCGCGATAGTTCCAGCCGAAGTGCCCCAAGCGCAGCGCGCGGAACGGCCGCGCGAGCTTGACGCCGCCGACGTTGTAGCTGGCCGCCGTATCGCTCATCGTATCCTCCCTTGTGTTTCTCGCCTTTCAATTCTCGACCCAAGCGACGCGCAGCACGTTCGTCGCGCCAGGCGTGCCGAATGGCACGCCGGCGGTGACGACGACGCGCTGGCCCTTTTGCGCGAAGGCCTCGCGCCGCGCAGCGGTGGCGGCGTGCTGGACCATCTCGTTGAAGTTGCGCACGTCGTGGGTGTGGACGCAATGGAGGCCCCAGGCAATCGCGAGCCGCCGCGCGGTGCGCAGATTCGAGGTGAGGGCGAGGATCGGCACGTCGGGCCGCTCGCGCGCCATGCGCAGCGCCGTCGCGCCGGAGGTCGTATAGGAAAGGATTGCAGCGGCGCCGATCTTATGGGCGATCTGTCCCGCCGCGGCGCTGATCGCGTCGGACGCGCTCTGCTCGCCGCCGGCCTCGGCCGCCGCCTGGAGCCCGGGGAAATAGATCGGATCGGCCTGCACGCGGCGGATGATGCGATCCATCATCGTGACCGCTTCGACCGGATATTGGCCGGCAGCGGTCTCGGCCGAGAGCATCACCGCATCGGCGCCTTCATAGACCGCGGTCGCGACGTCGGAGGCTTCGGCGCGAGTCGGCACCGGGTTATGGACCATCGATTCGAGCATCTGCGTCGCGACGATGACGGGCTTTCCCGCAAGGCGGCAGGCGTGGATGATGCGGCGCTGGATCGGCGGCACGTCTTCCGGCGGCATCTCGACGCCGAGATCGCCGCGCGCGACCATCGCCGCTTCGGCGAGGTCGATGATCTCTTGCAGCCGCGTGATCGCCGAAGGCTTCTCCAGCTTCACCAGCACGCTGGCGCGGCCGGCAATGAGTTTTCTTGCTTCGGCGACGTCCTCGGGCCGCTGCACGAAAGAGAGCGCCACCCAATCGACGCCGAGATCGAGCGCGAAAGCGAGATCGGTGCGGTCTTTCGCGGTGAGCGGGCTGAGGGGCAGCACCGCGTTCGGCACGTTGACCCCTTTGTGATCCGACACCACGCCGCCGATGACGACGGTCGTCTCGGCGAAATCCTTGCCGCAGCGCTCGACATTGAGACGGATATTGCCGTCGTCGATCAGCATCTGCGTCCCGGGCTCGATCGCGGCGAAGATCTCGGGATGCGGCAGCGAGGCGCGTTTGGCGTCGCCTGCTTTGCTGTCGAGATCGAGCCGGAAGGGCTGGCCGGCGATCAGCGTCGCCTGCTTCCCCGCGAAGGTGCCGACGCGCAGCTTCGGCCCTTGCAGATCGGCCATGATCCCGATCGGCCGGCCGACGCCTTTCTCGAGCGAGCGGATATACTCGTAGACCGCCCGGTGATCGTCATGCGTGCCGTGGCTGAAATTGAGCCGAAACAAATCGACGCCGGCGCGGAACAGCGCTTCGAGCTTTTCCGGCGAATTGCTGGCCGGTCCGACGGTGGCGACGATCTTGGCGCTGCGCTGACGACGCATCTTCTTCTTAACTCCGTTGCGTCACTACTATGGCACGGAAATCGTTCACATTGGTGAAAGTCGGGCCGGTGACCAGCAGGTCGCCCAGCGCGGCAAAGCCGCGCCAGGCATCGTTGTCGGCGAGTAGCGCCCCCGGCTCGAGGCCCTTGCCCTTTGCTCGTAGGATTGTGTCGGGACTCACAAAGGCGCCGGCATTGTCCTCGGTGCCGTCGGTGCCGTCGGTATCGGCGGCGAGCGCATAAATGCCCGGCGCGCCATCGAGCGCCAAGGCCAGCGCGAGCAGATATTCGGTGTTGCGCCCGCCGCGCCCGGTGCCGCGCACCGTCACGGTAGTCTCGCCGCCCGAGAGCAGCACGGTCCCGGGCGGCGCTTGTCGCGCCAGCGCGGCATGCTGCACCGCGACCTGGCGCGCTTCGCCTTCGATCGCATCGCCCAGGATCACCGGCGAAAAACCCGCGGCGCGCGCCGCCTCCGCCGCCGCGGCAAGCGCATCGCGCGGCCTCGCGATCAGGCGATAGGTCGCGCGCGCGAGGCGCTCGTCGCCCGGCTTGGGCGTCTCGTCGCCTGCGCGATGCAGGCGTGCCGCGACCGCGCTTGGCGGTGTCAGCCCATGGCGCGTCAAGACGCGCCGTGCATCGGCGAAGGTCGTCGGATCGGCGACGGTCGGCCCCGAGCCGATTACCGCCGGATCGTCGCCCGGCACGTCCGAGACCGCGAAGGTTGCGATGGGCGCCGGAAACGCG
>DATGLO010000163.1:0-9358 GCA_035294105.1 Allostellaceae bacterium | reverse complement strand
CTTCTTCCAAAAAAGCGGGAAACGGCTTTTGTGGCGCGGGATGTGTGCGGAGGGCGAGAGAGTTGAGGAAATAGCCCAACATTCCCTGCAGCTCGGGCCGCTGCCGGCAATCGGCGATGCTGCCGACGACAATGTCGTCCTGGCCGCTATAGCGCGCGAGCAAAATCGCATAAACGGCGAGGAGGAGCATGTAAGGCGTCGCGCCCTTCCGCAGCGCGAGTTTCTTGACGTGTTCGGACAGAGCGCGCGGCAAGACAAAAGTCTCCATGCCGCCGCTATAAGTGAGAGTTTCGGGTCGCGGACGATCGCATGGCAATTGCAAGACCGGCAGCTCGCCGGAAAGCTGCCGGCGCCAATAGGCCAGCTCCTTGTCGAGCGCGCCGTTCGCGACGCGCTGATGGCGCCACAGCGCGTAATCGCCGTATTGCAGAGTCGGCTTCGGCAGGCACGGTGTCACCCCGGCCTCGAGCGAGTCGTAGATCGCCGCGAGTTCGGGGACCATCGCCTTGTAGAGCGACACGCCGTCGAACACGATGTGATGAAACGCGAGATAGATACGGTGATCGTCGGCTGCCATCCGCACCACGCGCGGCCGGAACAGCGGCAGCTTGCCGAGATCGAAAACGGCGCGTGCATCGTTGCCGGCGAGGCGGGCGGCTTCCCGTTCGCGTTCCTCCGCCGGCAACGCGCTGAGATCGGTCAGAGGCAACTCGACTGTTAGAGTCGGCGCCACGATCTGCACGATCTCGCCTTCGACCTCTGCAAAAGTCGTACGCAAAATCTCGTGGCGGCGTAGCAACTCATTGAAGCTATGCTCGAGCAGCGCAAGGTCGAGGGGCCCGCGGCGGCGGATCGTGACGGATTCGTTATAGAGAGGCGCGTCCGCCGCCATCGCGGCGTGCACCCAGACATTCATCTGATCAGGCGAGATCGGCGCCGTCTTGCCCGGCGGCCGGGCAGCGATAGCCGCGGCTTCCATGCGCGCGGCCGGGTTGCCGGCGAGCATCTTCTGCAGCAGCAGGCGCTTGGGTTCGGACAATTGGGCCGCGTCGCTCATCACCATCGCACGTGATCGGTCAGGAGGGCCTATTGGCCGAGCAAACGCTTTGCCTCTTCGTCGCTCATCGATTCGAGCTTCGCCAGCAGGAGCGTCTCGATCGTCACGGCCAGGTTGGCAACGGTTTGCGCTTCGAAGAGATGCCACAAGGTGAGCTCGACATCGAATGCTTCGCGCGCGCGAATGACGACCTGGGTGCCGAGCAGCGATTGGCCGCCGATCAGGAAGAAATTGTCGTCGGCGCCGACTTTTTCGATGCCGAGGACGTCGGCGACGATGGCGGCGAGGCGGGTCTCCGTCGGCGTCGCCGGCGCACGAAACCGCGTCTGCTCGAGCGAATTGTCGAGGCTCGGCGCGGGCAACGCGTCTCGGTCGAGCTTGCCGCTCGAATTGAGCGGCAAGCTGTCGAGTCGGACGAAAGCGCTCGGCAGCATGTATTCGGGCAAACTTTCGGCAAGAAAGCCGCGCAGCTCTTCCGCGCCGGCATTGCGCGCCTCCGCCGCGACGATGTAGGCGACCAGTTGCTTTTCGCCTTGCGCGTTTTCGCGCGCGACAACCGCGCAGGATGCGACGGCGGGATGGCGCGCCAGATTTGCCACGACGCCGTCCGGCTCGATGCGATAGCCGCGGATCTTCACTTGGTTGTCGATGCGGCCGCGGAAGCAAATCTCGCCGTTGGGCAGCGCGCTGGCGATATCCCCGGTGCGATAAAGCCGCGCGCCCGGCACGCCGCTGAACGGGTCGGCGATAAAGCGCCGCGCAGTGTCCTCGCGTCGATTGCGGTAACCGCGGCCGACGCCCGCGCCGCCGATGTAGATCTCGCCGGGCCATCCGGCCGCGACCGGCGCCCCGTGCTCGTCGAGAAGGTGGACGGTAACGCCGGCGATCGGCTTGCCGATGGTCGGCAAGCCACCATCGATGCTGCGCGGTGGGACGGGTCCCGAGGTGGCGACGACGGTGCATTCCGTCGGCCCGTAATTGTTGATCGTCGCGAAAGGCAGGTCGGGGCGCGGGAATACATGCAGCGTGTCGCCGCCGGTGAGGAGGTAGCGCAGGTGCGTCCGCGACGGCCACTCCATCGTCATCAGGAGCTCGGCCAGAGTCGTCGGCACGAAGCCGATCGAAATCTTTTCATCGATCAGCCAGCGCTGCAGCAACGCGGCCGAGCTGCGTGTCTCATCGTTCGTCATCGCCAGCGTCGCGCCGACGCTGAGGCACGACCACATCTCCCATATCGACGCGTCGAAGCCGAGGCCGGCGATGTGGCTGGCGACGTCGCCTGAACTCATGTCGAAGGCCGCGTGATGCCAAGCGACGAGATGGGAAAGATTGCCGTGCGTGATTTCGACGCCTTTCGGCTCGCCGGTCGATCCCGAGGTGTAAATCACATAGGCGAGATCGTCGGGACGGCTGGCCGCGCAGAATGCTCGCGATGCGAAACGCGCAAATACATCGCTGCCCGCATCGAATGCCACCGCCAGGCGCGCGGCGCTGGCAAGACGGTTGACGCTGACCGACGGGCCGACGACCGCGACCGCGCCGGCATCGTCGAGAAGAGCGCGCTGCCGGGCTTCGGGCCAGGACGGATCGAGCGGCAGGAAAGCGCCGCCCGCCCGCCACACGCCGAGCATCGCGATCGCGCGCTCGAAGCCGCGACCGAGAGCGATGCCGACGACGGTCTCGGGACCAACGCCAATGGAGCTGAGATAGCCGGCGACTGCGTTGGCGCGCGCGTCGAGCGCGCCATACGACAGCGAGCCGGACGCGCCGGCGCGTAATGCAATCGATTGCGGCGCCGCGCTCGCGCAGTCCGCGACGCGCTGGGGCACGCTCCGATTGACTTGCTCGCCTGCCTCGCTCCGACCGTCTCGTCCGACGCTTTCTGCGTCGTTGCGCGTCGTTACCTTCCACATACCAATGTAGAAAGCCAGAGACAGATTAGATTTCCGTTACAATTGGTGTTTCGGCCCGTTTACGCCGAAGGCAATTCGTTGTTGATGGCGGAAAGCGCGCGCCGAGCGCTATTCGAGCGCTATTTTTGTTTACCTTGACGTGCCTTTACCATGTTGCGCCGGACGCGAAAAAGCGCAAAAACCCCGACTTAATCTCGAAGGGATCCGCGCGGGCGCGGAGAGGAGAATGGGGATGACGCACAAGGTTACGGTCGACGGTCACGAGCTCGATCTCGACAAGTTTCGGTTGCGGCACTTCGTCGCCAAGCTCGCGGAAATCGGCGAACTCGAAGTGCATGACGAGCCGGTGGCGCTCGGCGATCTGAGCTATGCGATCGAGCAGAGCCCGAAGGCGAAGCTTTTCAAGAATGTCGGTGCCGAGCGTTTTGAGATCGTCGCCGCGACGGCCGGCAGCCGCAAGCGCCTGGCCGCCGCGCTCGGCGTCGCGCCGGCGCAAGCCGTCGCCGAGTTCGCGCGCCGTCTCTCGACGCCGCAGCCGATCGTCAAAATCCCCTCAAAGGATGCGCCCGTCCACGAGGTGGTGAAGACCGGCGACCAGATCGATCTAACCAAGCTGCCTTTCCATCCGCAGCACGAATTCGACGGCGGCACTTACATATCATCGGGCATCGATTATTCGATCGATCCGGCGACCGGCCGCGCCAATATCGGCTGCCGCCGGCTAATGCTGCGGTCGAAGAACACGATGCGCGCGAATCTCACGGCGAATTCGGATCTCAAAAAGATCTATAAGGCCTGTGTCGAGCGCAAAGAGAAGCTGCCGGTCAGCTTCGTCGTCGGCTCGCATCCGGTAGATTTCCTTGCCGCCGTGCAGCGCCGCCCCGGCGACGAGACCAACATCCTCGCCAGCCTGCGCGGCGAGCCCGCGCCCATGGTGAAAAGCATCACCAACGACGTGCTGGTTCCGGCCGACGCGGAGATGGTGATCGAAGGCTATTTCGACGAGCTCGGCTATCGCGAGATGGAAGGCCCCTATGGCGAGATGTGGGGCTATTACGGACCGATGCATATCGACCCGGTCTTCACCGTCACCGCGATCGCCCATCGCAGGGACGTGCTCTACCAGACAGTGCTGCATTCGAGTCACATCCTGGCGCGCGGCGATTCGCCCAATATGAGCGCGCTTGGCACCGAGCTCTCGATTTGGCGCAACCTGCAAAAGGTCGGCATCGAGCCCGCCGCTGTGGCGATGGCGCCCGGCCTCCGCCTGCACGGCCGCGTCGCGCTGAAGCGCGGCAAGCCCGGCGAAGCGCGACGGGCTATCGAGGTGCTCTTGAAAGAGACGCCGTGCAAGCACGTCGTGATCGTCGACGACGATATCGACGTAACGCAAAGCGATCAGGTCGAATGGGCGCTGTGCACCCGCTTCCGTGCCGATCGCGACCTGATCACAATGAAAGGCGAAGGCGCGTACATGGATCCGACCATGTTCGAAGAATCCGAAGCCATTAAGCTCGGCTTCGATGCCACCGCGCCCTACGGTCGTGAGAACCGCGTCGATTTCTGGCGCCCGCAAGCGCCGAAGCTCAAAGGCACCGCGCGCTATCAGACTGTGCGTCAGGCGCTCGAAGCGCAGCCGCTCTTCTTCACGCAATTGATGGATGCGGTCGGCAGCCGCGATGGTCGCGAAGTCGCGATGGAGCTCTACCGGCTTCGCGAAGAAGGCGTGCTCGACCGTCAGCCCAACGGCGAGTGGACCATCGGCAAAACCGGCACTGCCGAGAGCAAGTTCATCGGCCACTAAGGTGCCGCGCCGGTGCAAACAAACCGCGTAACCGGGGTGCTCCGCTCCGCGGCTTAACCCCGGTCAGAACCGGCTCACGACGATCTAACGGAATCGTGTTGGACGGCAGACGCGGACTTTCATGATTTGCTATTGCGAATAATTCTCAATCTCCATAGGCTCGGCCTTATAGCGAATGCAACTCATTCGCGATAGAAAAGCGAGGCCGTAATGCGCGTGTGGTTTGGGGGGCGGGCAGATCGCCTGCATCGGCTAGGTTGTTCGAAAAGCTTGTTTTTACTCGTGATGGCGGGCATGGCGGCGGCGGCTGCGCCAGCCTCGGCCCAACAAACCGAAGGCCCGGCGGATACCGGCGGTGGCACAATCGACTTGGCGCCGGTCCAGGTCCAGGGGGCAGCGCCGACCGGCGGCGTCGCCATCCAAAGCGATCGGGTGGACAGTCCCAACCAGGTTCCGAGCCTCGATAAGACCGGGACGCCGCTCTCCGATATTCCGGGCAGCGTCCATGTCATCCCGCGCGAGGTCCTGACCCAGCAGGGCGACACCATGCTGCGCCAGGGGCTCTACAACGCCCCCGGCGTCAATTTCGGCGGGCAGGACAGCAAGGGCTTCTACGACCATTTCGAGATCCGCGGTCTCAACGCCCAGATCTTCAGCGACGGGTTCTCCGATGGCGATCAGCTTGGCGGAATTTCGCATTCGCTGAACGGGGTGCAGAGCGTCGAGGTGCTGGAAGGTCCGGGCTCGGCCTTGTTCGGCAGTGGCCCACCCGGCGGCACGATCAATATCGTCCATTTCACACCGTCGGACGAATTTCATTACGGCGGCGGGTTGGAATTGGGCACGGATAATTCGCAGACCGGCACCGCTTATGCGACCGGTGCGACCAATCTGCCCGGACTCGACTTCCGGATTGACGCCACGGTTGCGCATGCGGACGGCTTTCGCGACCTCGAGAGCGAGGATTATGAGCTTCGGCCATCCTTCACCTGGCAACTTGGCGACCACACGCTCGATTTCAGCGTCGACACCCGCCATATCCACGAGACGCCGGATTCCTACGGCATCATCTATTTCCAGGGTCAACCGCTGCGCAACGTGCCGGATACCGCCAAGTATTCGTCGCCGTTCGCGACCTCGGCGGAGGATATCTTCCGGCCGGAAATCATCGACAAATGGCGGATCAACGACTCCCTGACGGTCAACAACCGGTTCTCCTATTTGCTTCGCACGCTTGACACGTTGGGCAACGGCGACAGCAGCAGCACCAAGGTCACCGGTACGACCGTCACCGGCCGTCAGCTCCGCCGGCAGAACGATCGCGACAATAGTTTCGATTATCAGCTCGAGCCGGTTTGGAAATTCGCCACCGGCCCGATCGGGCATACCTTTCTGACCGGCTTCGAATATCAGCATCAGACGATATCGACGGATCGCACCACGGCCGATCTGCCGAACATCGCTAATGCCTTTGCGCCGGTTCCGCCCGAAACCACGCCCAGCACGCTGGCGTTTCTATGCGACGCGACGCATTCCTGCGACAACGATCAGTTGGTCGCCGATTACACCAGCCTTTATGCGACCGATCAGGTCGATGTGACGGACAAGATCAAGTTCCGCGCCGGTGTGCGCCAGGATTTCTGGAATACGGCGCTGACGCCGTTGATTTCGGTGCCCGGCGCGTTCGGTACGAACGGTCAGCCGTTGTTGGCGAACAAGACGCAATCGCGCAACGACACGCCCGTGAGCTGGAATGTCGGCGCGCTCTACAAGGTGCTGCCCTGGGCTTCGCCCTATGCCGGCGTCTCCGTCAGCCATCTGACCAACTTCAATTCCGAGAATGCGCAGAGCAGCATCGGTGCGCCGGAACTGGCACGGCAATACGAGGGCGGCATCAAATTCGCCTTCCTCGACGATACGATCGTCTTCAATACCGATGCCTTCACCGTGTCGCGCAACAATGTCGCTGCGGCGACCACCATCAGCGGCATCGAGACGGTGGTGTTCGACAGCCAGAAGACCAAAGGTCTCGAAGGCTCGCTCGATACGAAGATCACCGAGCAATGGCACGTCCTTGCCAACGCGACGTTGCAGAACGCCTTCATCACCAACAACCCGCAGGGCGTGACCTCGGTCGGCCATCATCCCCAAGGCGTGCCGACGCGGATGGCCAATCTTTGGACGACCTACGATTTCGCGATCATGGGCGAGCCCGGCTTTCAGGTCGGCGCCGGCCTCAACTACGAGGACAAGACCTATAGCGACATCACCAACCAGAATTCGGTGCCGTCGTATGTGATCGGCAATCTCGAGTTCGGCTATCAGACGCCGGTCTGGGGCGCGGCGCTCAATATCAAGAACGTCACCGACGAGCGCTACTTCGTCGCTGCGAACGGCGCCGGCGGGTATGTCGGCAATCCGCTGACGGCTTACGTCAGCGCGCATTTCAATTACTGATGGAGATGTCATGACGCGGGCCTTTGTTCCCGGCCGCTTCACCTCTCGAACCACAATCAGCGCTGCGCTCACGATACTCGGCTTCATCCTCGCGATGACGCCGAGTTTTGGCTTTGCGCAAACGCCGAATGCTGCGTCCGCGCCCGCGGCTCCGCCAGTCGCGGCGACCGGATCGTTACCGACGGATTTCTCAGCCTGGGGCATGTTCCTCCACGCCGACATGGTCGTGAAAGCGGTGATGCTCGGGCTGGTTTTTGCCTCTGTCGTCACCTGGACGATCTGGCTGGCGAAAAGCATGGAGCTGTTCGCGGCCGGCCGCCGCATTCGCGAGGCTTTCGGCGTCATCGACGGCGCGCACAGCCTCACGGTTGCCACCGCTCGGATCGGCGCCGAGAACACCGTCGCGCGGGCGCTGCTTCATGCCGCGACCGAAGAATGGCGTCAGTCGGTCGATGCGCTCGATGATCGCGATGGACTGAAAGAGCGCATCATCTCGCATCTCGACCGCATCGAAGCGGCGGCGGGCCGGCGCATCATCAAGGGCACCGGCATCCTCGCGACCATTGGCGCGACGGCGCCTTTCGTCGGTCTCTTCGGCACGGTGTGGGGCATCATGAACAGCTTCATCGGCATCTCGCAGTCGCATACCACCAATCTGGCCGTGGTCGCGCCGGGCATCGCCGAAGCGCTGCTCGCGACCGCCTGTGGTCTCGTCGCGGCGATCCCGGCCGTGGTGATCTACAACCACTTCGTGCGCCAAGTCGCCGCCTATAAAGCGGTGGTCGGCGATACCGCGGCGGCGGTGCTGCGGCTGGTGTCGCGCGATCTCAGCCGCGGCGAAGGCGGGATCGGCGATGCCGCTGCGCCGCGCGAATCGCTGCTGACGGTCGGATAGCGCGATGGCGGCACGCCTTCATCACGACGACGATCTTGTCGAAAATCACGAGATCAACGTCACGCCTTTTATCGACGTGATGCTGGTCCTGCTGATCATCTTCATGGTCGCGGCGCCGCTGGCGACGGTCGATGTCTCGGTCGACTTGCCGGCCTCGACAGCGCAGCCGCAGTCGCGCCCCGAAAAGCCGCTCTTCCTCACCATCAAGGCCGATCACACGCTTGCCCTGGGCGACGATGCTGTAACCCAGGACGGTCTCGGTGCGCTGCTCGATCGCGAATCAGGCGGCGACAAGACGCAGCGCATTTTCTTGCGCGCCGACAAGACCGTCGATTACGACGCGCTGATGCAGACGATGAATACGCTGCGTGCCGCGGGCTATCTGCAGATCGCCTTGGTCGGTCTCGACGCCGCCAGCACCGGCAGCGGCGGGTAAAGATGGCGATCACCGCATCTGCTGCCGATTTCGAGCGCCCGGCCATTGGCTCGCGGCGCTGGGCGGCGTGCTTTGCGGTGATTCTCGCGATCCACGTCGTCGGCTTTTGGGTTGCGATGGCGGTGTGGCCGCAAGCCGAGCCGATCGATGACGGATTGCCGCCGGTGACGATGATCGAGCTCGCGCCTTTGCCGGTCGCGCCGCAACTTGCAGCGCCGCCCGAAGAAGCAAAGCCGCCCGAGCCGTTGCCGCGCGAAGCGACTGCACCGCCATCGCCGGCACCTGTCATCGCGGCGCCGCTGCCGCCGAAGCCGAAACCCGTGCGGCCGCCGCAAATCACCGCCGCGCCGGCGCCGGCCGAAGCGCAGCCGTCATCCGCGCCGCCCGCGCCCGTCATCAGCGCGCCGCGGCCCAGCAATGCGGTGCCAAACTGGCAAAGCGCGCTGCTTGCCCGGCTGGAGCAATTCAAGCGCTATCCCGCTCTCGCGCAGTTCCGCCGCCAACAAGGCGTCGTTTACCTGCATTTCACGATGGACCGGCAGGGCAGGGTGCTGTCGGCGCGGATCGAAAAGAGCTCGGGCTTCGATGCGCTCGACGATGAGGCGCTGGCGCTTATCCATCGCGCCGAGCCGCTGCCGCCGCCGGCCGAGGTGTCGGGTGAGACGCTGTCGCTGACCGTCCCGGTGCAGTTCTTCCTGAAGTAGTCTCAGGCGTCGGTGTCGCGGACGATCGGCGTCCGAAGCGTGCCGAGATTGCCGATCGTCAAGGTGACGACGTCGCCTTGCTCGAGGAATAA
>DATGLO010000162.1:0-2337 GCA_035294105.1 Allostellaceae bacterium | reverse complement strand
AACTGCGCCGCATCGGCGAGGTCTTTCCCGTCGACTCCCGCCAGCGGAATGAACTCGGTCGCCTGGCGATTGCCGAGGGTGATGGTGCCGGTCTTGTCGAGCAGCAAGGTGTCGACATCGCCCGCCGCCTCGACGGCGCGGCCCGACATGGCGAGGACGTTGAAGCGCACGAGGCGGTCCATGCCGGCGATGCCGATCGCCGACAGCAGCGCGCCGATCGTCGTCGGAATGAGGGTGACGAAGAGCGCGATCAGCACCACGACCGAGACCGCGCCGCCGGCATAAGCGGCAAAGCTCGGAATCGTCACCGTCGCGAAGACGAAGATCAAGGTCATGCCGGCAAGGAGGATGTTGAGCGCGATCTCATTCGGCGTCTTCTGCCGCACCGCGCCTTCGACGAGCGCGATCATGCGATCGAGGAAGGTCGAGCCCTGCGCCGCGGTGATCCGTACCTTGAGCCAATCCGAGGTGACGCGCGTGCCGCCGGTGACCGCCGAGCGGTCGCCACCGCTTTCGCGGATGACGGGTGCGCTTTCGCCGGTGATCGCCGATTCGTCGACCGAAGCGACGCCCTCGATCACCTCGCCATCGCTCGGGATGACATCGCCGGTCTCGACCAGGACAATGTCGCCTTTCTTGAGGGCGGCGGCCGCTACCTGCTCGAACTTCGCGGCGCGTTCGTTCGCGAGCAGCTTCGCCACCGTCTCGGTGCGCATGCGGCGGAGCGCGTCGGCCTGCGCCTTGCCGCGGCCTTCGGCGACCGCTTCGGCGAAATTGGCGAACAGCACGGTGAACCAAAGCCACAGCGTTATTTGTCCCGAGAACAACGCGTTGGTTCCGACCACCGTGCCGGTGCCGAAGATGAGATCGCGGATGAAGAAGATCGTCGTCAGCACCGAGACTATCTCGACGCAGAACATCACCGGGTTCTTGACCAGGGTGCGCGGATCGAGCTTCACGAGAGAGGCTTTGATCGCGGGCACGATGAGCTTGCTCTCGAAGAGCGAGAGCGGCTGCATCTGGCGCTTGTAAAGACCGGTGTGGACCGAAGGAGAGGTGAGACTCATGTCAGGACGTCCTGCCAGCCGCAATCAAGGTGAAGAAGCGAAGAGCGTGCCGTGATTCATCGCCACCTGCTCCACGATCGGCCCCAACGAGACCGCCGGGAAGTAGGTGAGGCCGCCGAAGATCAAGACCACGCCGACGAGCAGGCCGACGAAGAGCGGCCCGGTCGTCGGGAAAGTGCCGGCCGAGGCGGCGACCAGCTTCTTCTTCGCCAAGGAGCCCGCGACCGCGAGCAGCGGCACGACGAAAATGAACCGGCCGATGATCATCGCGACAGCGAGGGTCGTGTTATAGAAAAGCGTGTTCGCCGAGATGCCGGCAAAGGCGCTGCCGTTGTTCCCCGTCGCCTCGGTATAGGCGTAGAGGATCTCGGAAAACCCGTGCGGCCCGGGATTGTCGACGCCGGCGAGCCCTGCCGGCAGCACCGTCGCGAGCGCCGTCCAGCCGAGGATCGAGAGCGGCAACGACAAGAGCGCGAGGATGGTCATCTTCACATCCTTGCCCTCGAGCTTCTTGCCGAGATATTCAGGCGTCCGTCCCACCATCAGCCCGGCGACGAACATCGCGACGATCGCGAAGGCGAGCATGCCGTAAAGCCCCGAGCCGACGCCGCCGAAGATGATCTCGCCGAGCTGCATGTCGACCATCGGCACGGCGCCGCCCAGCGGCGTGTAGCTGTCATGCATGGAATTGACGCAGCCGCACGACGTGTCGGTGGTCGCGGTCGCATAGAGCGCCGAATCGGCGATGCCGAACCGCGCCTCCTTGCCTTCCATATTGCCGCCGGGCTGCAACGCACTGGCGGTCTGGTCGACGTTGAACTGCGCGAATTGCGGATTGCCCTTGGCCTCGGCCCAGTAAACCGTCGAGACGCCGACAAGAAAGAGAATCCCCATCGCCGCGAAGATCGCCCAGCCCTGCCGCTCGTTCTTGACCATGCGGCCGAGCACGTTGGTGAACGCCGCGCCGATCGCGAAAATCTCGAGGAGCTGGATGAAATTGGTCAGCGCGGTCGGGTTCTCGAACGGATGCGCCGAGTTCGCGTTGAGAAAGCCGCCGCCATTGGTGCCGAGGATCTTGATCGCTTCCTGCGAGGCGATCGGTCCCACCGCGAGCGACTGCTTGGCGCCTTCGAGGGTCGTGACTCCGACATAGGGCTCGAAGGTTTGCGGCACGCCCTGCCAGATAAAGACAAGCCCGATGACGATCGACAGCGGCAACAGGACGTAAAGCGTGGCGCGCGTCAGATCGACCCAGAAATTGCCGATCGTG
>DATGLO010000161.1:0-3676 GCA_035294105.1 Allostellaceae bacterium | reverse complement strand
GGATTATTCCTATTCGGAGGCGATGCAAAAAGCCGGGCTCACCTGGACGAGGCTGATGCTCGATCGCTGGATCGCCAACCCGCAGGCGGTGGTAAAGGGCACCAAGATGTTGTTTGCCGGCCTTAATAATGCGGCCGAGCGCAAGGCGATCATCGACTATCTCGCGACGCTGAAAAATTGAGGCTGAGGCCGCTTGCGCCGAACGCCGCCCGCCGTCGAAAAAAAGGTATTCTGAAGGTATCTATTGAAGCTTCGAGGAGGCACCGCATGGCCCAGATCGTCTTCGCACTCGGCAGCTCGCACGGGCCGACCATCCAAAGCGCGGCGGAATCCTGGGCCAGACTCGGCGACGGCGATACGCGCGATCCCCGCTTCGACTATCGCGCGCTTTTGGCCAAAGCCAAACCCGGTCTCGATAAGGAAATCACCCTCGAGGTCCAGCGCGCGCGGCACAAAGCGGCGCGCGACGGCCTTGCCGCGCTGACGCGGCGTATCGCCGCGGCCAAGCCCGATGTCGTCGTCATGATCAGCAACGCACATCGTATCCGCCGCGCCGAGCCGCATCCGGTCTTCGGCATCCTGCGCGCCGAAACCTTCCCGGTGATGGAGCGCGCGATCGAGAATTACGATCCCGATGCGCGTTTCGCCGCCGGAGGCGATCGCAAAGCGGCGACGACAGCGACTGGCGCCATGCCCGGTCATCCGGCTCTCGCCAACGCGCTGATCGAAGGACTGATCGAGCAGGGTTTCGACGTGGCTTCGATCGATCGGTTGCCCGACGGCACGGTGCTCGACGATGCTTTCTCCTTTGCCTATCAGTGGCTGTTCGAAGAACGCAAGATCCCGCTGGTTCCATTCCTTTTGAGCCGCGATCTGCCCAATCAGGCGACGCCGTCGCGCTGCTACGATCTCGGCGCCGCACTGCGCCGCGTCATCGACTCATCGCCGCTCGATCTGCGCGTCGGTCTCATCGCCTCGGGAGGCTTGAGCCATCAGATCATCGACGAAGAGCTCGACCGGTCCGTGATCGAGGCCCTGGCCAAAGGCAATGTCGCGCAACTGCGGGCCCTGCCGCGCGAACGCCTCAACGCGGCGCCCGGCACACCCGAAATCCTCAACTGGGTCGCGGTGGCGGCCGCGATGGCGCCAGAGACCATGAAATTGATCGATTACCTGCCCTGCTATCGCTCGCTCGCCGGCACGGGTCACGGCGTCACCTTTGGCTATTGGCGATAACGAGAACGCTTTTTAAGGCGCCGCTCAGACGACGGTTACCGCCACCGTGTGAACCGCGCTGCGGGCTTTCTCGATCGGCTGCGTCGCGCCGCGCGTGTCGGTCGCGCGCACGGCAAGCGTGAAATTGCCCGGACGATCCGGCTGCCAAGCGAAGGAAAAGCGTTGCCACGACCACTGACGGCGCGACTCGAGCCGGGCGAGAGACCAGTTCCGGCCGCCGTCGACGCTGACCTCGGTCTTCGCGACGCCCGCGGCGGCCCACGCCCATCCCCAAATTTCCGTCGCTGATGCCGCGAGCCATCCCGGCGCGGGCGCGACGATGATGGATTCAGGCGGCGCTTCCCATACCGGCCGCGTCCCGCCGGCGACGGGATCGGGATCATTGTAAAGCACCGTCGTGAAGGGGCCGCTGGCGCGGCGCTCGCTCGGCGCCAGCCGCCACAGCCACTTCACCGTGTTCGTGCCGTAATAGCCGGGAATGACCAGACGCAGCGGGTAACCATGCTCGGGCGCAAGCGGCTCGCCATTGACCGCATAGGCGAGAAGCACGCCGCCCTCGGCGAGCCGCGCGAGCGGCATGTCCTTGACGTACCATTTCGCGCTCACATCCTCGTAGCGCCCGCGATCGAGGCCATAGGACCACAAGAAGCGGGCCTCCGCGCGTAGGCCGCACGCCTGCAACAGGTCGGCGAGATCGGCGCCGCGCCAGACCAGGTTGGCGATGCGCCGCACCGCGAGATCGGGGCGTCGCGGCGCGCCGGCGCATTGGTGGAAGGTTTCGACCTCGCGCGCGGGCAAACGCATGACGTCGTCGAGGGTCAGCGTCCGAGGCCGATCGACCAGCCCCGCGATTTCGAGCCGCCACGCGGCGGCGTCCGGCCTCGGGATTCCCATATGCGCGAGCACGAAAAGATCGCGTTGCGCGGTGGTGGGCTCGATCACCTGATGCGGCTCGCGCCCATTCAAGCGCTGATAACGGCGGGGGTTCATGGGCGCCGGAAAAGAAGGCACCGCTCGCTCGGCAGGAGAATCGCTCGTCATGGCTGCGCCAAGAGTAGCGACATTGCCGCCGTCATGGAACGACACTGCGCATGAACGATCTCGACGCTTGGCAAATCGAGCGCCAGCCGGGATTATGGACGGGGCGAGTTCCTGAATGGAACGATCGGCTCTGCCAACGGGATCATCGGCCCGGAAATGGGAGAGCATGGGAGCGAACGAATGAAAATCCGTCTCGGACTCGGCATCGCAAGCAAGCCGGCGTGAAGCGCTTCGTCGATTCGCCGGCTCTCGCGCAACGAGGATTTGTGAAGGAGAAAAGGAGCTCATGGGCCAATTTGCGCTGAGCCAGTCGGTCCCGCGAACCGAGGACCCGCGGCTGCTACGCGGCGGCGGCCGTTACGCCGCCGACTTCATGCTGCCGAAGATGGCGCATGCCGTGTTCGTGCGCTCGCCCCATGCGCATGCACATATTGCGAACATCGATATCCGTGCCGCGCAGCAGATGCCCGGCGTTTTGGCGGTGCTGACCGGCAAGGATTGGGTCGAGGAAGGCTATGGCGACGCGCCGCCCGGCTATCCGCGCAATCGCCGCGACGGCTCGCCCTTGTTTCAGCCCCCGCGCCCGGCGCTGGTGCCCGATCGCGTCCGCATGGTGGGCGATCCGATCGCGATGGTCATCGCCGAAACCCTCGACGCCGCGAAAGATGCCGCCGAACGCGTCGCGGTCGACTACGAGCCGCTGCCGGTTCTGACCGATGCGACGCGCGCCCGCGCGCCCGGCGCGCCGGTGCTGCACGACGAGTGCCGCGACAATGAAAGCTTTTTCTTCACCGCCGGCAATGCCAAAGCGGTCGAGGAAGCTTTCGCCAAAGCCGCGCATGTGACGCGGCTAAAGCTGCGCATCAACCGCGTCACCGCCAATACCATGGAGCCGCGCGCCTGCGTCGGCGATTACGCGGCGGCGGAAGGGCGCTACACGCTTTATGGCGGAACGCAGCGAGCCTGGAGCTTGCGTCACATCCTCGCCGAGAATGTCTTCAAGGTGCCGGAACACAAGATCAGGGTGATCACCGGCGATGTCGGCGGCAGCTTCGGCATGAAGACCGGCGGCTATCCGGAATATCTCGCCTGTCTCTGGGCATCGGCGCGGATCGGGCGGCCGGTCAAATGGGTGTGCGAGCGCAGCGAAGGTCACTTGAGCGACAGCCACGACCGCGACCAGGCGACCGAAGCGGCGCTGGCGCTCGACGCCGAAGGCCGATTCCTGGCGATGCGATTTGAAAACATCTGCGGCGTCGGCGCCTATCTCGGCAATGGCGCGCCGGTATCGCCGTCGAACCATCTCGGCGGTTTGGCCGGGCTCTACACCACGCCGGCGATCTATGTCGAAGCCTCGGCGGTGTTCACGAATACGGCGCCGATCGGCCCCTATCGCGGC
>DATGLO010000160.1:0-2833 GCA_035294105.1 Allostellaceae bacterium | reverse complement strand
GGCGAGATTCCGTGCAAGAAAGCGTTCGAGAACGACCACGTTCTTGCCTTCCACGACATCAACCCCCAAGCCCCTCTGCACATCCTCGTGATCCCGAAGGGCGCCTATGTGTCGATGGACGACTTCTCGGCCAAGGCGTCGCCCGAAGAGATCACGGCGTTCGTGCGGGCGATCGGCGAAATCGCGCGGCGGGAGGGCGTCGCGGCGAGCGGCTATCGCATCCTCGCCAATCACGGCGCCGACGCCCATCAGGAAGTGCCGCATTTCCATGTCCATATCTTCGGCAAGAAAGCGCTCGGCAGAATGTTGCCGCGCGATTAACCTTTCGTGCCGGCGGCGCGATCTATTTGCGGAATGTTAACGCGGGGTTCCTAGGCTTCCGGGCGTTGTGGAGGTCTAGCAGTGACGTCACGCAGGCACTCGGTACCCGCCCCGAGCGCAGTACCGGCGCCGCCACGCCAAATCGACGACTTGGCCAGCGATGCCTTGCTCTCGACGGTGTTCCGCGCCGACGGCAGCATCGTCATGCGCAATCGCGCCGCCGCCGATCTTGCCGCCTCCGACCAAACCGATAATCTCAATCCGGTCCTCGCGCGTCTCGCCGACCCGCTCTATGGCGAGGCGCTGCTGACACGGCTTGCCGCGGGCGAGCCGATTCACGGCGAGCGTTTCGTGCAGACCGGCGCCGGACCGCGGCGGCTGCGCTACACAGCCTCGGCTTTCGAGACCGGGGCTGGCGAGGAACCGCATTTCCTGCTGACCGAGACGCCGGTCGCGCCGGAACCCGCCGCCCGGGACGAAAGCGAGATCGAGCAGCGACTGCGCGATTATGCGGAGGCCGCGGCCGATTGGTTCTGGGAAATGGACGAGACGCTGCGCTTCACGGCGATGTCCGAAAGCACCCAGGCGCCGGTCAGCAACGCGGTCGAATTCGTCGGCCAGCGGCTCGTCGATCTCGCCGTCGCCGAGGACGATCGCGGCGATTGGCGCAGCCTCGCCGATCTGATCGAAGCGCGCTTGCCGTTCCGCGACATCCGCTTCCGCTGCCGCGACAGCAACGGCGTCGAGCTTCATCTCTCGCTCTCGGGCCTGCCGCTCTTCGGCCCGCACGGCCGCTTCGCCGGCTATCGGGGCATCGGCCGCGACCTGACCCTTTTGGTGCGCGCGGAGCAGCATGCCGCCTTCGCGCAAAGCAGGCTCATCGAAGCGATCGAATCGATTCCCGAATGTTTCATGCTGCTTGATTCCGACGATCGCCTCGTGCTGTGCAACAGCCGCTATCGCGAGATCAATGCCGCGATCGCTCCGTGGCTGGTCGGCGGCACGCCGCTTGCCGATATCTTGGCGGCCAGCGCGGCACGCGGCGCCGTCCGGCCGGTCGCGACGACGCTCGAAGACCGCTTCAAGCCCGGGAGCCCAGAGATCGGCGAATGCCGGCTCGGCGAGCGCTGGTTTCAGATCGGCGAGAAGCGCACGCAGGATGGCGGCAGCGTCGTCGTCCAAACAGAGATCACCGCTTTGAAGCGGCGCGAGCACGAACTTGCGGAAAAGTCCGAATTGCTCAACGCGACGCTGCAGAACATGCAGCAAGCGCTCGTCGTCTACGATCGCGATCTGCGGCTGCGGATGTGGAACGACAAGATCTACGACATATTCCGCGATCTCGTGCCGCGCCGCCACCAGATCGGCGATTCGGCGGCGCTGCCGATGCGGATCTTGGCGGAAAACGGGGTTTACGGTCCGGGCGATCCCGCCCAGCTGGTCGCCGAGCGGATGGCTGCGATGCGCAACGCACCGCCGCCGGTCGAAGAGTTGTCGCTGCGCGACGGGCGCATCATCGAGCGCTGCTTGTCGCCCATGCCCGATGGCGGCCTCTTGGCGACCTATCTCGATATCACCGAGCGCAAGCGCGCCGAGGCCGATCTGCGCCGCGCCAAGGAAGAAGCCGAGCTTGCGAGCCGCACCAAGACCGAGTTCCTCGCGAATATGAGCCACGAGCTCAGGACGCCGCTGAACGCCGTTATCGGCTTTGCCGAGATCATGCATGGCGAAGTCTTCGGGCCGCTCGGCGACGGCCGCTATCACGATTATGCCGCCGATATCCGCGACAGCGGCCAGCACCTCCTCAACCTCATCAACGATCTGCTCGACGTCTCGAAGATCGAATTCGGCAAGGTCGAGCTCACCGAAGAGGCCGTCGACGTCGCCAGCATCATCGATTCCTGCATGCGCTTGATGCGCGACCGCGCCGATCAGGCGGGACTCGAGCTGACGGCGCATACGCCGGCCGACACGCTCTATCTCCACGCCGACGCCCGGCGCTTGAAGCAGGTGCTGCTCAACCTCATGTCGAATGCGGTGAAGTTCACGCCCGCCGGCGGCAAGGTCACGGTTCGCGCGACGGTTGAGCCGGACGGCGTCAAGATCGCGGTAAGCGATACCGGCATCGGCATTGCGACGCATGATCTTGCCAAGGCGCTCCAGCCTTTCGGCCAGATCGATAGCCGCATGACGCGCAAATATCAGGGCACCGGCCTCGGCCTGCCGCTGACCAAGTCGCTGATCGAATTGCACGGCGGCACGTTGAAGCTCGAAAGCGCGGTCGGGCGCGGCACCACGGCCACGCTCTGGCTTCCGCCGTCGCGGATCGTTTTACCGGGCGCGACCACGGCCGGCGATTAGCGTTTTCGACTCGCGGGGAAGTTAACCATGACGCAGCGGCGCCGCCACCGCCGTTAACCATCTCCCCAAGCCCTTTTCGCGGAAAAATTTTTATAAAACTCAAGGGCTTATGCGGCAGTCCACCGACCGGTTGATTCGCCGGTGGGGGACG
>DATGLO010000159.1:0-6090 GCA_035294105.1 Allostellaceae bacterium | reverse complement strand
TCTCCAGGCTAGAACGGCCGCCATTATAGCCCAGCCCGCGCAACGATCATCCCGCCGTGCGGCTTAAAAAATATTTCAGCCCGCTCTGACCTTCGCGCTTCCTAGCACTGCCGGCGGCGGCGCACCGCCCTCCGAACCGTTTGGCCGAGATCCTGGTCGGGGCTTTTCTTGCCGAGGCCTTCGGGCGGCAGCTCTTCGGTCGGCTTGGTCACCTCGTCGTCGCGCGGCTCGTCTGCTTTCGGCTCGCCTTGCGGGTCGATCAGCCCGCCGCCCGGCTTTTTGTCGAATTCCTTCTCGCTGCGCCTCTCGTCCCGCGCTGTGGCCACGGCTTGCCTCTTCGTCTTGCCTTGGGAGATAGTCTCCGGGCGCGGCGCGGGTTCCGCGGCAACAGGGGCGATGCCATGGGCAAAGGACGGCTCGAAGCGCAGACGGATGGCGTCATTGCCATCATCATCACCATCATGGTGCTGAACCTCGATCTTCCCAAGACCGCCGACTTTGCGGGTCTCGCCGCGATTGCGCCGACCTTGTTCATCTACGCGCTGAGCTTTTTGAATGTCGGCATCTTCTGGAACAACCATCACCATATGCTGCATGTCACGAAGCGCATCGACGGTCATGTCCTTTGGAAGAACCTGTTCCTGCTCTTCTGGCTCTCGCTCGTGCCCTTCGTCATCCGCTGGATCGCCTCGGCCGGCGTCGCGGCGCTGCCGGTCGCGTCGTACGGCTTCGTTTTGACGATGGCGGCGATCGGCTACAGCGCGGTCGAGCGCCGCCTCGTGATCTATCGCGAAAACGCGGCGCTTGCCGAATCCCTCGGCAGGGACTGGAAAGGCTGGTCGTCGCTCGCCGCCTATATCGCCGCGATGCCGCTCGCCTTCCTCAGCCCGTGGATTTCGCTGGCGCTCTACCTCGCTGTCGCGATCCTCTGGCTCGTGCCCGACAAGCGCATCGAGCGCCGCCTCGCGCGCAGCGAGGAATCGCACTGAAAGCGGCAGAGCAAAATCATGATGGCGTAGTCATGCGCGTCATTGCGCTGGTGGGCCTGATCGCCGTCCTGGCGGGATGCTCGCCCAATTACTACAAGCCCGGCGCGACCGCGCAGGATTTAGACAAAGACAAGGCCGCCTGCAACGCGCAAGCGCTGCGCGAGGCGCCGCCGGCGATGAGCGCAGCCCCGTTCGCGCCCAGCTACAACAACCTCGCCAATGCGAATTGCTACGGCCCCGGCTTCGGCGCGGTAATGTGCAACACGCTCAATCCCGCGGGCAGTGCTGTGCCGCCGGCGACACCGCCGATCGACAGCAATGGCGGTAAGCGTGCCGCCCTGTTCGAAGCCTGTATGTCGGAGCGCGGCTGGTCGCGCGATAAGCCGGCGTCGGACCAGCCGAGCCGCTAGGCCCGAGCCGCCAGGCCGAGGAACGCGCGACGCCGTCGCGGTGCGCGTCTTCCTAAAGCCGCAAACACGCATATCGAAAAGCCGCAAAGACGACGCATCCATTCTCATCGGCATCGAGAGCAAGGCAAAGCCGACTGAGAGACATCGTTTGCGCTCCCGCCGCACAGAGGAGGGAGCGCGCTCCATGCATCGAATTACCCTGGCGATCACGATTCTGGCATTCCCCCTTTGCCGGCTGCGCGCCGCGCGCGGTTCAGGTAACCGAGGCTCCGGACTCGGCCACGACAGCAAGCGTCGAGATGCCGCTTAGCTACGGCATAGGCCAACCCTCTTTGGCGCTGATGCCGCGACCCTGATCCGGCACGACCTACCTCGGCCTATCCGAATCCGGGCGCAAGGCGTGCCGCGTGTTATGCCCGCTCATTATGCGGGCAATCTACCCTGATGTTCGCGCGAGCGCCCCGCGGCAGGGCGGCGCGGACGGGCTCACATCGGCGGCTTGACGCCGTTCTTTTCGACCGTGACGTTGGCGGTGGTGAGCGCGCCGTCGGGTGCCTTGGTGGCGAGGATGAAGACCGCGCGGCCGGGCTTCAAATCGGCGGCGCTCGCCGGGGTCGGCGCCGGGCCGACGATCTGCGTCTTCTTGTCGACGATCACCTTGGCGACGCTGCCTTTGTAATTGATCGACAGAACGCCGCCGCCGGCCGCCTTGGCGACGCCGTCGACATGGGCGTTGGTCATGGTCGCGCCCGGCGCGAGGTCCCAGGGCGATTGCGTCTCGGGCAGGTTGAGGTTCGCCGGGAAGAAATGCACCTCGACCGCGTGAAGCTTGCCGTCCTTGCCCGGCACCGAGGTCGTGCCGACGAAATCGCCCGGCTTGATATCGCTGAGCTTCTTCTTCACGAGCGCGCGCACGGCATAGTTGGGCGCGAGCGCGACGGTGACGCTCGACCCATTCTGCGCCTTCAGTACGAGATTTTGCCCTTCGAGCTTAACGATGGTGCCGCGGACGTTGACCCGCTGCGGTTGCGGCGCTTGGGCTTGCGGCGCTTGCGCAAATGCCGGCATGGCGAAAGCCGCCAGCACGGCGATGACGGTGAAGAGCTTGGAGCGCATTTGATCCCCTTCCAGAATCAACTCGTCACCCCGGCGAAAGCCGGGGGTCCAGGCGAGCCGCACGTCGCTTGCCCTGGATTCCCGCTTTCGCGGGAATGACGAAGCTTGGCGTAAGTCGCACAAGGCTTACATCGGTGGCTTGACGCCGTTCTTCTCGACCGTGACGTTGTTGGCGCTGAGGCTGCCGTCGCCGCCCTTGTTGGCGCGGATGAACACCGCCTTGCCGGGCTTCAGATCGCTCATCGCCGCGTCGGTCGGCGCGACGATCTTGGTCTTGTTGTCGACGACGATGTCGGTCGATTGGCCTTTATAGGTGACCGAGACGACGTTGCCGCTCTTTGCCTTGGCGATGCCGCTGACATGCGCGTTGGTCATGATGCTGCCTTGCGCATAGTCGTAAGGGATCTGCAGCTCCGGCGCGGCGGGGGGCAGGGTGTGGATTTCGATGGCATGCAGCTTGCCGTCCTTGCCCTTCATCGAGGTCGAGGCGATGAAATCGCCCTGCTTGATGTCGCTGAGCTTCTCGGTCTTCAGCGCGCGTATCTGCGCGTTGGGCGCGAGCGCGACATTGACGGTCGAACCCTCGCGCGTCTTCACCGTGAGGTTCTGGCCGTCGAGCTTCACGATCTTGCCGCGCACATTGGTGGTCGGCGGCGGTCCGCCCGCGGGCGCCTGCCCAAATGAAGAGATCGCAAAAGCCGGCAGCGCTAGCGCTGTCAGCAGCACGGCCACCAGGAACGACTTGGTGCGCATCGATGAACCCTCCCTTAATGTCCTCGCCGCGAACGGTCGTTTGCGGCGGAATTCCGCGCGATTCTCTTAGCATGCCGCGCCTTGGCCGGGCAGGCAAACCCGGCTCACGTTTCCGTTATCCTTCACATTTGATTTTCGCGGGCCGCCTTCCTAATTAGCCGCCATGAACCAGCTCGCCGCCGAAATCGCAAGACGGCGTACTTTCGCGATCATCTCCCATCCCGACGCCGGCAAGACGACGCTCACCGAGAAGCTGTTGCTGTTCGGCGGCGCGATCCAGCTTGCGGGCGAGGTCAAGGCGCGCGGCGACCGCCGCCGCGCGCGCTCGGACTGGATGGAGATCGAGAAGGAGCGCGGCATCTCGGTCAGCTCGGCGGTCATGAGCTTCGAGCACGACGGCTTCGCTTTCAACCTGCTCGACACGCCGGGCCACCAGGATTTCAGCGAGGACACCTATCGCACGCTGACCGCCGTCGACAGCGCGGTGATGGTCTTGGACGCGGCGCGCGGCATCGAGACCCAGACCTTGAAGCTCTTCGAGGTGTGCCGGCTGCGCGACGTGCCGATCATCACCTTCGTCAACAAGCTCGATCGCGAATCGCGCGATCCCTTCGATCTGCTCGACGAGATCGAGCGCACCTTGGCGCTCGACGTCGTGCCGGCGAGCTGGCCGATCGGGATGGGCCGCGATTTCCTCGGCACCTACGATCTTTTCAACGACGCGCTCTTGCTGTTCGACCGCACCGAGCACGCGCGCGTCACCGAGCCGGTGCGCTGTTCGGGGCTCGACGATCCGCAGCTCGCGGAGCTCTTACCGGCGGCGGCGCTGGCGGCCTTGCGCGAGCAGGTCGAGATGGCGCGCGGCCTCACCAAGCCCTTCGATCGCGAGGCTTACCGGCAGGGCCATATGACGCCGGTGTTCTTCGGCTCGGCGCTCAACAATTTCGGCGTGCGCGAGCTGCTGCACGGCATCGGCGCGCTGGCGCCGAGCCCGCGGCCGCAGCCGGCCTTGCCGCATGCGATCGATCCGGCGAGTCCCAAGGTCGCGGGCTTCGTCTTCAAGGTGCAGGCAAACATCGATCCGCAACATCGCGACCGCGTCGCCTTCCTGCGCCTCTGCTCGGGCAGATTCGCGCGCGGCATGAAGCTGAAGCATGCGCGCTCGGGCAAGACGATGAGCGTGCAAAATCCGGTGCTGTTCCTCGCGCGCGAGCGGAACTTGGCCGAGGAAGCCTGGCCGGGCGATATCCTCGGCATCCCCAATCACGGCACCTTGCGCATCGGCGATACGCTGACCGAGGGCGAGGAGATTCGCATCACCGGGATTCCGAGCTTCGCGCCCGAGATCCTGCGCCGCGTGCGGCTCGAAGACCCGATGAAGTCGAAACATCTGAAACGCGCGCTCGAGCAACTCGCCGAGGAAGGCGTGACGCGCGTCTTCAAGCCGCTGACCGGCGGCGATTGGGTCGTCGGCGTCGTCGGCGCGCTGCAGCTCGACGTGCTCGCGGCGCGCATCAAGACCGAATACGATCTCGGCGTGCGCTTCGAGCAAAGCCAGTTCGAGAGCGCGCGCTGGCTCAGCGGCTCGCCCGAGGAGCTGAAACGCTTCGAGGATGCGCATCGCTCGCTCATGGCCGAGGATCACGACGGCGTGCGCGTGTTCTTCGCGCGCAATAGCTGGGATCTGGAGCGCATGATCAAGGATTGGCCGGCGCTCAAATTCAGCGCGACGCGCGAGCAAACCGCCGAAGAGATGGCGTGAGATAACTTGATATGCGCACCCCCCCTGCCTATCCCTCCCCCGCAAGGGGGGAGGGGATTCGAAAGAACTTCCCCCTCCCCCTTGAAGGGGGAGGGTCGGGGTGGGGGTGAGATCGCCGCGCCGTCGCGCGTCAATACGAGACACCTCGTCTCGTGATCCGCCTCCGTTCAAGACCAATAGGATGATCCAGCGCTCTCTGCCCGCATGGACCCGGCTCGCGCCGCTGATTGCCTGGGCGTTGCTCGCGGCTTTCGCTTGGGAGCCGAGTTCGATCGTGCTGCCGGCGATCGGCGCCGCGCTGATCGCCTGCGTGCTCGCGGCCGTGCATCATGCCGAGCTGCTCGCGCATCGCGTCGGCCAGCCGCTTGGGGGGCTGGTGCTGGCGCTTGCGGTCACCATCATCGAGGTCGCGCTGATCGTCGCGCTGATGCTGCCGAACCCGGTCGAGACCGCGAGTTTGGCGCGCGACACGATCTTCGCCGAGGTGATGATTATCTTGAACGGCATGGTCGGGCTGTGCCTCGTCCTGGGCGGCTCGCGGCACCGCGAGCAGTCTTTCGGTCTCCACGGCACGAGCGCCGCGCTCGCCACCTTGGCGACGCTCGCGGTGATGATCCTCATCCTGCCGAACGCGACCTTGCAAGCGCCGGGTCCGGCTTACGCGCCGAGTCAGCTCGCTTTCGTCGGCGTCGTCTCGCTGGTGCTCTATCTTGTTTTCGTCTTCGTGCAGACGGTGCGGCATCGCGATTATTTCCTGCCCGAGGCCGAAGAGGACGAAGAGACGGAGGCGCGCGGGCCCGCCCCGCGCAATGGCGTCGCGGCGCTCGCCGCGCTGCTGTTGCTCGCGTCGCTTGCTGCCGTGGTGCTCTCCGCGCACGACCTCGCGCCGACCATCGAGGCGGAGATCGACGCCGCCGGCGCGCCGCGCGCGCTGCTCGGCATCGTTATCGGCATTATCGTGCTGCTGCCGGAAAGCCTCGCCGCGCTCAAAGCCGCGCTCGCCGACCGTTTGCAGATCAGCCTCAACCTCGCCTTAGGCTCGGCGCTCGCCTCGATCGGC
>DATGLO010000158.1:0-14234 GCA_035294105.1 Allostellaceae bacterium | reverse complement strand
CGATCTGCGGCATGATCTCGTTGCCGTCGTGATTGGTCTGGCGCGGCGCCGGCTCGCTCTTCGGCCGGCCGCTCGATTTGAAGAGCCAGCTGCCCATGTCCCATTTGTCGTCGCGGCTGATGCCGGTGGTGTAGATCACCGGCACGCCTTGCGCGCGCGCCACGTCGATGACGCGCGCCAGCACCGGCAGCGCGTCCCAAGCATCTTCACCGCATGAGGTCGGCCAGGTTTTCACCGATTCCATGATCGGCTCGCGCTTGTCGCCGCAAAAGGCGTAGTTGACGTCGATGATGAGGAGCGCCGGCCGCTTGCCGAAGCCGGCTTTGGCGCCGAAGCCGCGCGAATCGTGGAAGACCTTGTCCCGCTCGGTGAGGAATTTGTCCCAGATGCGTTCGGCCATGGCGGCGCTCCCTATGGAAGCGGCCAGTCTAGCACGCGCCTTAACCGGTTGCTTCGGCCTTGCGGCTTTCGCGCTTGCGCTCGTTGGGATCGAGATAGCGCTTGCGCAAGCGGATCGATTTCGGCGTCACCTCGCAGAGCTCGTCATCGGCGATATAGGCGATCGCCTGCTCCAGGGTCATGAGGATCGGCGGCGTCAGCCGGATCGCCTCGTCGGCGGCCTTGGTGCGGATATTGGTGAGCTGCTTGGTCTTGGTCGGGTTGACGTCGATGTCGTTGCCGCGGCTATGCGCGCCGACGATCATGCCCTCATAGACCGGCGTGCCGGGCGTGATGAACATCGGCCCGCGCTCTTCCAGGTTCCACAGCGCATAAGCGACGGCGTTGCCGCTCGCGGTCGAGACGAGGACGCCGTTGCGCCGCCCTTCGACCGGGCCGCGATAGGGCGCATAGCCATGATAAATCCGGCTCATCACGCCGGTGCCGCGCGTATCGGTGAGGAATTTGCCGAGATAGCCGATGAGGCCGCGCGTCGGCGCGTGGAACACGAGCCGCAGCTTGCCGCCGCCCGTCGGACGCATCTCTTGCATCTCGCCTTTGCGCAGCGACATCTCTTCGACGACGATGCCCGAAAACGGCTCGTCAAGATCGATCACGACCTCCTCGATCGGCTCGAGGCGCTGGCCGGTTTGCGGGTCGGTCTTGAAGAGCACGCGCGGTCGTGAAATCGCGAGCTCGAAGCCTTCGCGGCGCATGGTCTCGATCAGCACGCCGAGCTGCAGCTCCCCGCGGCCCGCCACTTCGACGGCGTCGCGCTCTTCGCTTTCCTGGATGCGGATCGCGACATTGCCTTCGGCTTCGCGCCTCAAGCGCTCGACGATCATGCGCGATGTGACCTTGGTGCCTTCGCGGCCGGCAAGCGGCGAGTCGTTAACGGCGAAGGTCATGGCAAGGGTCGGCGGATCGACCGGGGTCGCCGGCAACGCGATCTCGACCGCCGGATCGCAGATCGTATCGGCGACGGTGGTTTCGGCGAGGCCGGCAATGGCGATGATATCGCCGGCTTCGGCCTCTTCGATCGGCCGGCGCTCGAGGCCGCGGAAAGCGAGCAGCTTGGTCAGCCTTGCGGTCTCGATCTGCTGGCCATCGCGGGTCAGGGATTTCACCGCCATGTTCATGCGCGCGACGCCGCTATGGATGCGGCCGGTCAGCACGCGGCCGAGATAGGGGTCGCTTTCGAGCGTCGTCACCAGCATCGCGAACGGCGCCGAAGCGTCGCCCTCGGGCGGATGCACGTGCTTGACGATGAGATCGAAGAGAGGCACCAGGTCCTTGCGGTCGTCATCGAGATCGGCGACCGCCCAGCCGGCGCGGCCCGAGGCGTAGAGCGTCGGAAAATCGAGCTGGTCGTCATTGGCGTCGAGTGCGGCGAAGAGATCGAAGATCTCGTTATGGACCTCGTTCGGCCGCGCGTCGCTGCGGTCGATCTTGTTGATGACGACGATCGGCCGCAAACCTTGGCGCAGCGCTTTGCCGACGACGAATTTCGTTTGCGGCATCGGCCCTTCGGCGGCATCGACCAGCACCAGGACGCCGTCCACCATCGAAAGGATGCGCTCGACCTCGCCGCCGAAATCCGCATGGCCGGGCGTGTCGACGATGTTGATGCGCGTGTCGCCCCATTGCACCGAGGTGCATTTGGCGAGGATGGTGATGCCGCGCTCGCGCTCCAAATCGTTCGAATCGAGCGCGCGCTCCATCACCTGCTGGTTGGCGCGGAAGGCACCGCTCTGGCGAAGCAACTGATCGACAAGGGTGGTCTTGCCATGATCGACATGCGCGATGATGGCGATGTTGCGGATATCCATCGAGGCTTAACTAGGCGAGGCCCGCCTTCGCTGCAAGTTCGGCGAGCTTGGTTTCGGGCCGCGCGCCGAAATGCGAGATGATCTCGGCGGCGCAGAGCGCACCGAGCTTGGCGCAATGCGCCATGTCCTTGCCGCGGGTGAAGCCGTAGAGGAAGCCCGCGGCAAAGAGATCGCCGGCGCCGGTGGTATCGACGACCTTGGCGACCGGCGCGGCCGGCACTTCGGTCTCATGCTTCGCCGTGATCACGACCGCGCCTTTTTCGCTGCGCGTCAGCACCGCGATCTCGGCTTCCTGGCGAACGGCTGCTGCCGCTGCACGGAAATCCTTGGTCTCGTAGAGCGAGCAGATCTCCGCCTCGTTGGCGAAGAGAATGTCGATATGGCCGCGGATGAGGTCGCGGAAATCGGCGCGATGACGATCGACGCAGAACGGATCGGAGAGGGTAAGGCTGGTCTTGCGCCCGGCCTTATGCGCGATCGACGCGGCCTGGCGGAACGCCGCTTTCGCGGTCGGGCGATCGAAGAGATAGCCCTCGAGGTAAGTCACCTGGCCCGCTTCGACCAACGCCGCATCGATATCGCTGGCTTGGAACTCGGCGGAAGCGCCGAGGAAGGTGTTCATCGTGCGCTGCGCGTCGGGCGTCACGAGGATGAGGCAGCGCGCGGTCGACGGTCCGCCTTTGAGCGGCGTCACATCGTATTTCACCCCGATCGCCCTGAGGTCGTGGGCGAACACCTTGCCGAGCGGGTCGTCGGCGACCTTGCCGATATAGGCAGCCTTGCCGCCGAGCGAGGCGACACCGGCGATGGTGTTGGCGGCCGAGCCGCCCGACGCCTCGATGCCCGGGCCCATCTTGCTGTAGAGCGATTCGGCCCGCGGCTGGTCAATGAGGGCCATCGTGCCCTTGGCCAGCTTTTCCTGCTGGATGAACGTGTCATCCGCCTGGGCAAGAACGTCAACGATCGCGTTGCCGATGCCGACGACATCGATGGTGGGGGTCGCCATGAGGGGGCTTTCCGTGAGGGTATGGGAGGCGGCGCGAGTATAGGGGCCGGCTGCCCCGGAGCAAGCCGTCTCGGCGCGGGTTTATCGCGCGAAATCGCTTTATTTACGGCACATTGAGTGGTAAGTGGGCAGGTGCGAAGACGCTGCATCGCAGACCTCGGGGATAAAGGTCCGATGCGGCTGGCAGGGGTATCCGTATGCCGGTATCCGGAAGGGGGACCGCGGGTCTCGCGATCGCCGTCGCGCTTGCCGCGATGGTGAGCGCTTGCGCGGCGCCATCGCCCGGAAACGATACGGCCTTCGGCCCAACGCCGGCCACCGCGCCCGGCGGGCTCCGCGGTTCGCATCCACCCGACGTCAAGGATCTTACGGGACTGAAGCCGGCCGATGTCGTGGCAATTCTCGGCCAGCCCGATCTGAAGCGCGATGAGCCGCCCGCCGAGCTCTGGCAATACCGCGCCGCCGATTGCGTCTTGAACCTATTCTTCTACAGCAATGCCGGCGGCTATCGGCTGACGCATATCGAAGCCTGGCAGCGCACGCTTTCGGCCGGCAGCACGCCGGCGCGCTGCCACGACGAAGATGCGCCAATCAAGGCGCATTTCATCACGCAATCGGGGCTTTAGCGCTTACGCCGACGGTTCGGGAGAGGGCTTCGGCGGGCTCGGCCGATCGCGGCGCTCGTTCATGAACTGGTCGAACTCCGCCTTGTCCTTGGCGAAACGCAAGCGCTCCAGGAAGTCGGCGAATTCCTTTTGCTCTTCCTCGAGCCGCCGCAGCGTCTCGGCGCGGTATTCGTCGAAAGCGCGGTTGCCGCTCGAGGGCGGCGCGCCGCCAAACCAGTTCTTCCATCCGCCCGCAGGGCCGGACGGCGCATTCTGCCACCCGCCCCAGCGGCGGTAGCCATAGAACATACGGCGCCGGCAGAGCGTCACCGCGAGGAACGCGAGGCCGATCGGCCACCACCAGATGAAGCCGAGAATCGTCAGCACGATCAGCAGCGGCTTGGCGATGAAGTAGGGCCCCCAAAATGGATGGAATCCCCAGGGCTGTGGCCCCATCGCGCTGCCGTCGCGGCCGTTCCAGCCGGGATCGGCGCCGCCCCAGCGGCCCCAGCCGCCGCCCCAACAGCCCCAGGGACCGCGTGCGCTTTGGCGCCAGCGGGGATTGCCGTAAGACGACTCGTCATGCGCGGCACTGGTCATGGCAGGCCCTTATTGCGGTGCCTGCCCGTCAAGGCCCATCGCGCCGCTACTTTGCTTTCTTTTCCGTGCTCCCGCCGGCGAGGCCGAGGCTCTGCAGATAGATCAGCACGCCCGCTTCGAGCAGATCTTCGGGCGACATCGGCAGTTTGCGCCGCGCCCCATCGGCGCGGCAGAAGAGCGACGCGATGCCGTGCGCCAGCGCCCAGACATGGAGAGCGATCATCAGCGAGGGCGGGCGTTTTGTCTCCGGCAGGGTCGCCGCGATGCGCTCGGCGGCCTCGCGCAGAATCGCGAAAGCGCGATCCGCGACCGCTTGCAGCCCAGGCCAGGCGTCGAAAGCGATTCCCATTTCGAACATCGCCGCATAGAGCGCCGGCTCGCGCCGCGCGAAGCGGAGATAGGCCTGGCCGAGGGCCTCGAAAGCGCGCAGCGGGTCGGGTCGGCCGTCGTTCCAAGCCTCGACGAGCACTGCGGCAAAGCGCTCGTAGCCGCGCTCGGCAACTGCGGCGAGCAGCGCCTCGGCATCGCGGAAATGCCGATAAGGCGCGGCGGAACTGACCCGGCAAGCCGCGCCGCTTCAGCGATCGTGAACGAGCCAGGCCCCTTCTCGGCGAGCAGCAGCAGCGCCGCGTCGATCAAGGCCTCGCGCAGATTGCCGTGATGGTAGCCGCGTCGCTCGTAGCCGCCGCCTCTGCCGGTCCAGCTCATGTAAGCGTCTATCACATGTCCCGGCGGCGAAATCCAGAAGAGCTTCGTACGAGCGTCAGGCCAAACGCTTCTCGATCGCGTCCCAGACGTTCTTTTCGAGCGTCGTGCCGTCGAGCCGGTTGATCTCCTGGATGCCGGTCGGCGAGGTGACGTTGATCTCGGTGAGATAATCGCCGATCACGTCGATCCCGACGAAGACGAGGCCCTGCTGCTTCAAGGTCGGGCCGATCGCGTCGCAGATGTCGCGCTCGCGCCGCGTCAGCTTCGTCTTCACCGCCTTGCCTCCGACATGGAGATTGGCGCGCGCTTCGCCTTTCGCCGGCACGCGCAGCACCGCGCCGACGGGTTCGCCCTCGATCAGGACGATGCGCTTGTCGCCTTTGCGCACCGCCGGCAGATAGCGCTGCACGACAATGGGCTCGCGATATTGCGCGGCGAAGCTTTCCAGAAGCGCGTTGAAATTCTCGTCGTCTTGCTTCACGCGAAAGACGCCCGCGCCGCCATTGCCGAAGAGCGGCTTCAGGATGATGTCGCGATGCTTTTTGCGGAAATCGACGATCGCGGCGCGATCCGCCGAGACGAGCGTCGGCGGCATCAGCCCGGGGAAATGCGTCGCGAACAGCTTTTCCGGCGCGTTGCGCACGGCGACCGGATCGTTGACCACGAGCACTTTCTTGCTGACATGCTCGAGGATGTGCGTCGCGGTGATGTAGGCCATGTCGAAAGGCGGATCCTGGCGCATGAGGATCACGTCCATCTTGGCGAGATCGAGCGTCTCGGCTTCGCCCAAAGCCGCGTGACGCTTCTTGTCGCGCCAGACCTTGAAGCGCCGCGCACCAACGGTCACGCGGCCATCGGTGAGCCTCAATTGCCGCGGCAGATAATGATAGAGGCGATGACCGCGCGCTTGCGCCTCGAGCGCGAGAACGAAGGTCGAATCGGCGGTGACGTTGATCGTCTCCACCGGATCCATCTGGATCGCGACGTCGAGCCTCATTGCAGCGGCTGCACCTCGACCGGCGCGGTGGGCGCGGCCTGTGGCGGCGCGGGCGGCGGCGGCGGCGCGCTGTTCCCGGCGCCGGCGTGCGGCGGTGGCGGCGGCTCGTTCGGCTCGTTGCCGACTTCGATGAACGACATCACCTGCTCGACGTTCGAGATATTGCGCGCGTAATCCAGCACCAGATCGCGCTCGGCCGCGTTGCGCGCATAGCCCATGATGTAGACGACGCCGTTGAGCGTGTGCACGGTGAAGTTCGACGAGCGCACGTTTCCGTCCGCCAGGAGCTTGGCGCGCAGCGCGTTCGATGCGTAATCGTCGCGCGCATCCTGGGCGATATTCGTCGGCGGACCGATCTGGATTTCATTGTCGATCTTCTTGACGCCGTCGATCTGCCGCGCGAGCTCCGCGGCCTTGTCCTTCATCGCCTGGTTGGGGACGCGGCCGGTAATCAGCAATTCGCCGTCATAGACCGTCGCGCTGACGTCACGCGCGAGATCGCTCGAGGCATCGGCCCAGTATTTATGCGCGGCGGCGCCGATCGCGGCATCGCGCGCCAGTTGCGTCGGCGAGCGATGTTCGGTTGCGAGCGTGTAGCCGCCGACCGCGGTGCCGGCGACGATCGGCAAGACGCAGCTTGCCAGCGGCAGCGCGCCGAGAACAACGGCGAGGCGGACAAATGTGCGCGGCCGCAGGCAAGAGCGTTTGCTCACAATGATGAATCCCTCTGGGGTGAAGGCACGCAAATCTAGGTAATCGCGCGCAGGATGACAATCTTCGGCGTGGGCGATCGCGCGACTCGCGCGCTGCGTGCTCCGCGCGGCCTCCTCCTCACGGTCATTCCTCCCGCCAAGCATCGACGACATGGCGCGGCCAGCGGCGCGGCGCCACCAACATCACATCGAAGCGCGCGGCGAGCGCGCCGAGATCGGCACGGCCGGCGAGAAAATGAATGAGGCCGCGCGCGATGCGCCGGCGTTGCCGCAGTGTGATCGCCTCGCCCGCGCTGTCGAAATCTGCGCGCGCCTTGACCTCGATAGCCGCGAGCACATCGCCGCGCCGCGCGATCAGATCGACCTCGCCGACCGGCGTTTTGTAACGCCGGGCCAGGATGCGATAGCCTTTGAGGCGCAGCAACCAGACGCACAGGAGCTCGGCGCTTTTGCCGCGCCGCTCGGCCGCTTGGCGGCGATCGCGCGCGACGCTCATCGGCACCCGATCATTGGTCGCCGCGCGCGGCCAAAGCCAGTGCGCGCCGATAGACTTCGCGCCGCGGCCGGCCGGTTGCCTGCGCCACCGCCGCGCTCGCATCCTTGACGCTCATCGTCGCCAAAGCCGCATCGAGTGCGGCATCGAGCGCCTCTTCGCCGCCGGCCTCTTGCGCGATCTCGTCGCCAGCGCCGCCGACCACGACGACGATCTCGCCTTTGGGCGCGCCCGCGGCGGCATAATGCGCCGCCAAAGCGCCGAGGGTACCGCGACGGACCTCCTCATAAAGCTTGGTCAGTTCGCGCGCGACGGCGGCGGAGCGATCGCCCAGCACCGCCGCCATATCGGCAAGGCTCGCCGCGAGCCGCGGTGCGGTTTCGTAGATCACGATGGTCGCGTTGAGGCCCGCCAGCGCGGCGAGCACGCGGCGGCGCGCCGTCTCTTTCGGCGGCAGGAAGCCCTGAAAAAAGAAGCGGTCTGACGGAAGACCTGACAGCACCAGCGCGTCGAGCGCCGCCGACGCGCCGGGCAGGGCTGTAACGGCGATGCCCTCCGCAATCGCCGCGCGCACCAGCTTGAAGCCGGGATCGGAAATCAGCGGCGTGCCGGCATCCGAGACCAGCGCGACGACCGCGCCGGCCTTCAAGCGCTCGATCACAACCGGACGCATGCGCTCGGCATTATGCTCATGATAGGCGAGACGCGGCGCGGTAAGGCCGTAGCGGCTCATCAGCCTTTCGCTCACGCGCGTATCCTCGCAGGCGACGAGATCGGCGGCCGCGAGAACATCGAGCGCGCGTAGGCTGACATCGCGCAGATTGCCGATCGGCGTTGCAACGACATAGAGACCCGGCGCGACGCGCGGCGGCGCCGCGGAGAACGTGTCGCCTGCTTGTTTACTTGCTATCGGGCTCTCGATAGGCTGCGCGCCCTGCTCGTTTCGTCGGGAGACCGCGCGTGTCGTTTTGCCTCCGCCGGCCTTATGCACGAATTGCCGCCGCGGCATGGCTCCTCGTCTCGGCGCTGGTGCTCGCTTCCTGCTCCTATCTGAGGGTACCGGCGGCGCAGCCGGCGCCGCAAGTCGTTCCGCCGGCGGTCGTCGCGCCGGCACAAGGGCCACTCGTGCCGGCGCCCGAGTCGACGGCACCGCCCACCGCCCTGCCCGAGACCCCGCCGCCCTTAAGCAGCGCCGGTAAGGTGACGGTCGCGCTCCTGCTGCCGCTCACCGGACCCAGCAGACAGATCGGTCAGGCGATGCTCGATGCGGCACAGATGGCGCTTTACGATCTTGCGGGCGAGCAGCTCGAGCTTCTCAGCCGCGACACCAAAGGCACCGCCGACGGCGCCGCCGCGGCCGCCCAGGATGTCGTCGGCCAGGGCGCCCAGCTCATTATCGGCCCTTTACTCGCGGCAGAAGTGCAGGCGGTGAAGCCGATCGCTCAGAATGCGCATGTTCCCGTAATCGCCTTCTCGACCGAGGCGCAGCTCGCGGGCAACGGCACTTACCTGATGGGATTCCTGCCGAGCGAAGAAGTCGCGCGCGTAACCGCTTATGCTCATGCGCAAGGCCATACGCGCTTTGCCGTTCTCGCGCCCAACACGGCTTACGGCCAAGTGGTTGCCGACGCGGTCAAGAACGCCGTCGCCGCCAACGGCGCGACCCTGTCGAAATCTGAATTCTACGACCCCGATCTCACCAGCATGGCAACGGCGGTGAAGCGCTTTGCCGGTGAGGGCGTCGATTACGACGCGTTGTTTCTGCCCGAGGGCGGCGCGCGCCTCAAAGTGCTCGTGCCGCAGCTTCCCTATTTCAAGATCGATCCCGACCAGGTCAAATTCCTTGGCACTGGCCTCTGGGACGATCCCTCGCTCGGCACCGAGCCCGCGCTCGACGGCGGCTGGTACGCGGCGCCGGCGCCCGAAGCGCGCGCCGCGTTCGAAGATCGCTTCAACAGCCTCTATCACCACAAGCCGCCGCGTCTCGCGACCTTGGGCTATGACGCAATGGCGCTTGCCGCGGTCTTGGCGCGGGCGCCGCAGGGCGCGGACTTCTCGGATGCCGCGATCACCAATCCCAACGGCTTCTCCGGCCTCGACGGGATTTTCCGCTTCCGCCCCGACGGGCTCGTGCAGCGCGGCCTCGCCGTGCTCGAAGTGGAGCACAACGGCGACACCATCATCGACCCGGCGCCGCAAAGCTTCGAAAACCTAAGCTACTAACCTTTAGCTACTAAGCGAGCAGCACGGCCAGTACCGCGTTGAGCCGCTGACGGCCGGCGTCGGTGGCGCGCAGACCGTGCTTGTCGAGCGCCAAGAAGCCGCTGTCGCTGAGGCTTGCGACGCGCGCCGGATCGAGCGCCGCTTCGATCTCCATACCGGTCGCGGCGCGGAAATCCGCGCGCGCAATGCCGCCGCTGAGGCGCAGACCCATCATCAGCATTTCCTCGCGTCGCTCGGCCGACGACAACACCAGCAATTCCTCGCCGCCATGACCATCCTGCTCGACCGCGCCGAGCCAGGTTTCGGGCGCACGGAAATTCTTAAGCGCGCGCTTTTCACCATCGAGCGTCAGCCGGCCATGCGCGCCCGGGCCGATGCCGAGATAATCCTGGTAGCGCCAATAAACGAGATTGTGGCGGCATTCCTGCCCGGATCGCGCGTGATTCGAGATCTCGTAGGCGGGCAGGCCCGCGCCGGCGAGCATGTCTTGCGTTACCTCGTAGAGCGCCCCCTGAGTCTCGTCGTCGGGCAGGCGAAAATCGCCGCGCGCGAAGGCCGTCGCAAAAGCGGTGCCCGGCTCGATCGTAAGCTGGTAAAGCGATAAATGATCGCCGGCCATCGCCAAAGCCGACGTGAGCTCTTGGCGCCAAGCCGCAAGGGTCTGACCCGGCCGTGCATAGATGAGATCGAAAGAAAAGCGCGGAAAAAGCTTTGCCGCGAGCGCCACCGCCACGCGCGCCTCGTCTGCATTATGGCCGCGGCCGAGGAATTTCAGCGCCGCATCGTCGAGCGCCTGCACCCCCAGCGAAACGCGATTGACGCCGGCGGCCTTGAGCTCGGCGAAACGCGCAGCCTCGACCGAGGTGGGATTGGCCTCGAGCGTGATCTCGATCGCGGGCGCGAAAGACCAATGGCGCGCCGCGCGCTCGACCAATGCCGTCGCGGTCGCGGGCGCCATCAGCGACGGCGTGCCTCCGCCGAAGAAGATCGATTGCAGCTCGCGGCCTTTGAGCGCCGGCGCCCAGTGGTCGAGCTCGGCGAGCAGCGCCGCGCGCCAGCGCGCCTCGTCGATGCGCTCGCGGACATGCGAGTTGAAATCGCAATAGGGGCATTTCGACTTGCAGAACGGCCAGTGGATGTAAAGCGCGAGCGGCCCAGACGTGTGATCGGCAGCCATCGACTCAGGCGCCCTGATGCGCGACGTCGCGCGATTTGAGCGCGCGCATCACCTGGCGCTGGCGCAGCAGCAACACACGCAGCGCGCGCGAGTTGAAGGCGAGACTCGGCGCGATGCTCAGCCCCATGGCGTTGAGCGAGCCGATGCCGAGAGCGCGCGTCATCTTGGCGAAGCCCGCCGTCGTCGCCTCGAACCGGCCGTTGACGGTCAGCGTGTCGTAGCCGAACTCGTGGCGGAGAATGAAGAGCAGCGAAGAGGAATGCATCGTCACGTCGACGTCGCGTGTCGCCGGCAGGACGGCGATGCCGTCGAAGAGAGAATAAGAGACGGTTGTGCCGAGGTCGGCGAGGCGAATGGTGAGCGGCTGGAACGCGCCGAGTAGGGGCAGCTTGCTGACCAGAGCGATCAAAAACCGCGAATTGCGCGCGAAAATCCGCGCCTGATAAGGGACGAACGCCGCTTGCAGCTGCGCGACGCTGGCGGACTCACCGGAACCGCGCAAGGCGAGCGACGGGATCGCGGCATAGCGCTCGGCATAGCGCGCGAGCGCGGCGCGATTGTCATGCGCCGTGCCGATTTCCCAGTCGTCGCCGGGATAAAGGACGATCGGAACCGTCCTGGCGGCGGCGAGCGTATCGGCGGCGACCCGAGGCGTATTCATCGCATCATTGAGATAGGCATTCTCGGTGTTCGAAAAATAGATCATGCTCGCAATCGGCACGGCAAAGGCCGGATGCAGCGCGCGGACCTGCGCCGTCAGCGTATCGCGCTTCTTCGCCGCCGCTGCTTCGCGATAGGCGCGATCGGCCTTGCCGCCCTTCCACGCGGCGTAGCTGAACTGGCTCAAGATCACCGTCGGCGCGCCGAACTGGCGGCGGAGCCGCGCGAGATCGCCGGGATCGGCGAGCTGGCAGTCGTTGAGATTGAGGAGCGACTGCTTGCCGTCGCTGACATGCAGCCAGGAATCGTAGAAATCATGCGGGCCGCAGGTCGCTGTAACACCGCCGCCGAGCGCGAGCGGCGCGCGATCCGGCATCTCGATGACGCGAAAGCCGAGGCCGCGGCAGAATTCGGCAACGCGATGATCGCGCGTCGGCTGAAAAAGGATCGTGACGCGGTCCCTATGCGACGCGGCGATGCGCGCGAGGAAGCCGGGCGCGAAGTGATCCGGATGCTCGTGCGAAAACCATATATGGGTGATGCCGGCCATGATCGCATCGAGCGGCAAAGGCGTCGGAATGAGCAGATCCCAGCCGTCGTTGAAAACGGGACCGTCGATCCAAGGATCGAAGAGCAGACCGGTCTCGCCGGCGATCAGCTTGCAGCAGGCGTGATTGACGAAAGTGAGCTTCACGTCGGCGGTTCCGGCAGGCAGGCCGCGGCGAGCTGGCGAAAGGCAACGGTGCGATGGCTGATCTTCATGCGCGCCTCGCCGTCGAGCTCGCCGAAGGTCCGGCTCGCGCCCGCCGGCAGAAAGATCGGATCATAACCGAAGCCGCGCGTGCCGCGCGGCGGGAAGACGACGCTGCCATGCACCTCGCCGCGGAAGCTTTCGAGGTGGCCGTCGGGCCACGCGAGCGCCAGCACGGCGACGAAATAGGCGCGCCGGTCGGGATTGGCGCCGAGTTCGCGCTCGACGCGCGACATCGCCGGCGCGAAATCCTTGTTCACCGCCCAGCGCGCGGAATAGATGCCGGGCGCGCCGCCCAGGCCCATCACGACCAGGCCCGAATCATCTGCGAGCGCCGGCAGCCCGCTCGCCGATGCTGCGGCGCGGGCTTTGATCGCGGCGTTCTCCTCGAAACTGGGGCCGGTTTCCTCGGGCTCGGCAAGGCCGAGCACGCCGGCGCTCGCCGCCTCGATCGCGTAAGGCCGCAGCAGATCGGCAATCTCGGCGAGCTTGCCGTTGTTATGCGTCGCGATGACCAGCTTGGTGCCGGCGCCGAGCCGCCGCGACATGAGCTCAGCTCAGACCCAGCGCTCGGCGCTGCAGCGCGAAGAGTTGCTCGGTCCCGTGCCGCGCATGCGCGAGCAGCGCCGAGAATTGCGCGTCGATGAAGGGCTCGTGCTCGGCGGTTGCCTGTATCTCGACGATGCCGCCTTTGCCGGTGAGAACGAAATTCGCGTCGGTTTCGGCCGCGGAATCCTCGGCATAATCAAGATCGAGCACCGGGGTCGCCTCATAGATGCCGCAGGACACCGCCGCGACCGCATCGGTCAGCGGCAGCGACGCGATGAGTTCTTGCTCGATCAACTTTTGCAGCGCCTGGTAGAGCGCGACATAGCTGCCGGTGATCGAGGCGGTACGCGTGCCGCCGTCCGCCTGCAGCACATCGCAATCGATCCGCACCTGTCGCTCGCCCAAAGCGGCGAGATCGGTGACGGCGCGCAAGCTTCGGCCGATCAGGCGTTGGATCTCCTGAGTGCGTCCCGACTGCTTGCCGCGCGCCGCCTCGCGGTCGGTGCGGATATGGGTCGAGCGCGGCAGCATGCCGTATTCCGCCGTGACCCAGCCGCGGCCGCTGTTCCGCAGGAAGGGCGGCACCTTTTCCTCGACGCTTGCCGTGCACAGCACGTGCGTGTCGCCGAAGCGAACGAGGCACGAGCCCTCGGCATATTTGGCGAATCCGGGCTCGAGGCTGACGGCACGCATTTGATCGGGGGCGCGGCCGGATGGGCGCGGCATGGGGCTTTTCCTTCGACCTCTTGGTGAAGGCCCGGAACCTAGGGCGGCATTTCCCCTTGGTAAAGGGCGGCGCTCGGTTGACGCTCCTCGGCACCGTACCTACATTTTCTCGTCGGCACCGTACCTACATTTTTTCGGCCTCAGACGCCGTTATGACCGCCATGTCGCCGCCCGTCCCAAAGTCGACAGTGATCGAGCTCAACGAGCGCAGCCGGGAAATTTTCCGGATGATCGTCGATGCGTATGTCGAAACCGGCGAACCGATCGGCTCGCGTACGCTGTCGCGGCGCGGGCGGCTCGACCTGTCGCCCGCCTCGATCCGCAACGTAATGGCCGATCTCGAAGAGGCGGGGCTGCTTTTTGCGCCGCATACCTCGGCGGGCCGCTTGCCGACCGACGCGGGCTTAAAGCTGTTCGTCAGCGGCTTGCTGGAACTGGGCGGCTTGAGCGAGTCCGAGCGGCAAAGCATCGACGGCCGTTGCGCCGCGGCGGGCAAGAGCCTCTCGCAGGCGCTCGAAGAAGCGAGCACGGCGCTATCGGGCCTGTCGCGCTGCGCCAGCCTCGTTGTCGCGCCCAAGACCGAGCGGCCGCTCAAGCACATCGAATTCGTGCCCCTCGGCTCCGGACGCGCCCTCGTCGTGCTGGTCAACGCCGACGGCCACGTGGAAAACCGGGTGATCGACACTCCCCCGGGCCTGCCGCCCAGCGCCCTCCAGCAGGCCGGCAACTACCTCAACGCCCGCATCGCCGGCCGCCCCC
>DATGLO010000157.1:0-22367 GCA_035294105.1 Allostellaceae bacterium | reverse complement strand
GCATCCTGACGGCGGCAACGGGAAGCCCTAGATTAAGGGCATGCCCTTAGACACATCGCGCAACGCCCTCGGCGGCGAGACCAGCCCTTATTTGCAGCAGCATCGCGACAATCCGGTGCATTGGCAGGCTTGGGGGCCGGAAGCGCTCGCCGCGGCCAAGGCGGAGAACAAGCCGATCTTGCTCTCGATCGGCTATGCCGCCTGCCATTGGTGCCATGTGATGGCGCATGAGAGCTTCGAGAATCCCGCGATCGCGGCGGTGATGAACCGGCATTTCGTCAGCATCAAAGTCGATCGCGAAGAGCGGCCGGATATCGATGCGATTTACATGCACGCCCTGCACATGATGGGCGAGCAGGGCGGCTGGCCGCTGACGATGTTCCTGACGCCGGACGGCGATCCGTTCTGGGGCGGCACCTATTTTCCGCCGGAGCCGCGCTACGGCCGGCCGGGCTTCCCGCAAGTGCTCGAAGCGATCGCCGAGGCCTATGCCAAAGACAAAGCCACCATCACCAAGAACGTCACCGCGCTGCGCCAGGGCCTCGCTCAGCTTGCGGCGCCGCAAGCCGGCGAGGCGATCGATCTTTCGCTGATCGATCAGGTTGCCTCGCGCCTCGCGCAAGAGATCGACGGCGTCCATGGCGGCATCGGCGGCGCGCCGAAATTCCCGCAAGCGCCCGTACTCGAGCTGCTCTGGCGCGCCGGCGCCCGCGGCAATGCCGCGGCGCGCGACGCCGTGCTGCTGACGCTCGACCATATCGCGCAAGGCGGCATTTACGATCATCTGGGCGGCGGTTTCGCGCGCTATTCCGTCGATGCGCGCTGGCTGGTGCCCCATTTCGAGAAGATGCTCTACGACAACGCGCTGCTGCTCGAGCGCTATACCGCCGCTTACCAGGCGACCCGGAAACCGCTTTATGCCGAACGCGTCGCCGAGACGATCGGCTGGGTCGCGCGCGAGATGACCATGCCGGAGGGCGGCTTCGCGTCGAGCCTCGATGCCGATAGCGAGCATGTCGAAGGCAAGTTCTACGTCTGGACCGAGCCGCAGATCGACGCGGCGCTGGGCGCGCGCGCCGGCCGCTTCAAGGAATTCTACGACGTCACCACCGAAGGGAATTGGGAAGAGCACACCATCCTCAATCGCCTCGGCCATATCGAGCGCGCCGACGATGCGACCGAGAAGGAGCTCGCCGAGGATCGTGCCAAGCTTTTCGAGATCCGCGCGCCGCGCGTGCGGCCCGGCATCGACGACAAGGTCCTCGCCGACTGGAACGGGCTGATGATCGCCGCATTGGTCGAGGCGAGCCTCGTCTTCGCGCAGCCGGATTGGCTCGACCTCGCGCGCCGCGCGTTCGATTTCGTCGTCGGCGCTATGAGCGACCAGGACGGGCGACTCTTCCATTCCTGGCGCGGCCGGGCGCAGCATCGCGCCATCCTCGACGATTACGCGAATATGAGCCGCGCCGGGCTCGCGCTTCATGAGGCGACGGGCGAAGCGCGCTATCTCGCGCAGGTCACGAGCTGGGTCGCGCTCGCCAGCAAGCACTACGCCGATCCGCGCGGCGGTTTCTTCTTCACCGCCGACGATGCGGAAAGCCTGATCGCGCGGTCGAAGAACGCGCTGGACCAGCCGAACCCCTCGGGCAATGGCACGCTCGCTGCCGTTCTGGCGCGGCTTTATTACCTGACCGGCGATGAGGATTATCGCCGTGCGGCACAAGCGACGCTCGATGCTTTCGCCGGCGCGGCGCGCCACAACATCTTCAGCCATGCGACCTTGCTCAACGCCGCCGAGCTGCTCGCAAAGGGCTTGCAGATCGTAATCGTCGGTGCGCGTGGCGAAGCGGATACGCAGGCGCTGCTCGCGGCCGCCTATCGCCGCAACCTGCCGAACCGCATCGTCAGTGTGACCGCGCCGGGCGCGAGCCTGCCGGCGAGCCATCCCGCCGCCGGCAAGGGCCAGATCGGCGGCAAGGCAACCGCCTATCTCTGCGAAGGGCCGGTCTGCTCGCTGCCGCTCGGCGACGCCGCCGCGCTCGATGCCGCTCTCGCCGCCCGATGAGCCATCGGATCGCCTCCACCCTCGCGGCGCTGGTGCGCGCCGGAACTTGCTATCTCAAGCCGACGCGCCGCACGATCGCGCGCGCCGCGGTGTGCGAGATGCTGGCGCCCGAGATCGTCGTGCCCGTGCCCGAGGGGGCGCTGCATTTCCTTTGCCCCAATCCGCGCGCGGCGCATGATCCCTCGCATCTTTATCTCGCCGAGCCCGAGACCATCCGCTGGATCGATGCCCTGCCCGATGGCGCGGTCTTGTGGGACATCGGCGCCGGCGTCGGGACCTACGCGCTCTACGCGGCGCGCCATCGCGGCGCGCGCGTGCTCGCTTTCGAGCCCAGCGCCGCGACCTATGCGGTCCTCTGCGAGAATGTGCGGCGCAACGGGCTCAGCCGCCTCGTCGATGCGTACAACCTTGCGCTGGCCGGCGAGAGCCGCCTCGATCATCTCTTCATGGCCCATGCCGAAGCCGGCCAGTCGATGCATGCTTTCGGCCAGCGCGACACGATCGCGACGCGGCTCGACGCGCCGCTGACCCAGGCGGTGCTCGGCCTTTCCATCGACGATTTCGTCGCCCGTTTTTCGCCGCCGCCGCCGAGCCATGTGAAGCTCGACGTCGACAGCATCGAAGAAGCGATCCTCAAGGGCGGCGCGCAAACGCTGGCGCGTCACACGCAAGGCATTTTGGTCGAGATCGACGGCGCCGCGCGCGCTGCCGGCGGCAAAGCGATTATCGACGCGCTCGCGGCCGCGGGGTTTGCCGAAGACAAGGCGTTCGCCCGCGCGGGCGATACGCGCAACGTGTTGTTCCGCCGCGGGTAGGCGATGCCGCGCCTTTCGCTCGACAGCCCCGTGGGGCGGTTGACGATCTTCGAGCAGGACGGCGCGATCACGGCTCTCGTCTGGGGCGACAAATCATCGGGTCCGGCGACGCCGCTTTTGGAAAAGGCCAAACGCCAGCTCCTCGCCTATTTCGCCGGCAAGCGGCGCGACTTCGATCTGCCGCTCAAACCCGAAGGCAGCGAAGATGAAATCCGCGTCTGGGCGGCGATGGCGCAGATCCCTTACGGCGAAACGCGCAGCTATGGCGACATCGCCAAGCTCACCGGCGTCAATCCGCGGCTCGTCGGCCAAGCCTGCGGGCGCAATCCGCTGCCGATCTTTCTGCCCTGCCATCGCGTCACCGGCGCCGACGGTGCGCTCGTCGGCTATTCCGGCAGCGGCGGCATCGAAACGAAGCGCAAGCTCTTGCAGCTCGAAGGGGCGTTGTTGCTGTGACGCGCCACTCTTCCCGTCATGCCGGCGAAAGCGGGCATCCAGGGGAACTATCGCAACATAACCAGCCTTCGCCGGGGCGACGACGCAAGATGCGTCGTTACTTCATCGCCGCGTTGTAATAGCTGAGATCGTAGAAAGCGCGCGGGTCGAGCTTTTTCTTTGGTTCGCCGTATTCGTTGCGCAACTTGACGACCGTTGCGACACCGGCGACATCGAGCTTCGCGGTCGGCGAGCCGATGCCGCCCTTGCCCGCGGTGTCGCGGTAGATGTCGGCCGCTTGCTGCGGCGAGAGATTCGGCGTGTTTTTCACCAGAAGATCGATCGCCGCCTGCTTATGCGACGCATCGAACAGCCAGAGCGAGCCCTTGATGTAGGCGCGGATGAAGGCGACCAGCGTGTCGCGATGCTGTATCGCCCAGGCGCGGCGCGCGAAGCCGGCGCTCGCCTGATAGTGCGGGAAGAGTTTGCGCATGTCGCCGAGATTGACCGCGCCCTTGCTGAGCGCAATCGCGTCGAAGGGCCGGTTGAGTCCCGCCGCTTGCGCCTTGCCGCTGGTGATCGCTTCGAGGCGCGACTGCGACGAGCCGGTCGCCAGCACATCGTAATCGCCGTCTTTCAGCCCATGCCGCGCCAGGGCGCTGTAGAGCACGAAGGCGAAGCCGGTGTTCTTGGCATCGACCGCGAGAGTCTTGCCCTTCAGCCCTTCGATCTTCGCAATACCGGGCGCAGCGATCAGCTTAATTGCCAATTCCTCGCCTCCCATGAACGCGAAGAGATCGGTCGGCTGCTGCACCTGGGGTGCGCCCTGGCCGGCATCGTAAGCGATGACATTGTCGAGCGCGGTCAGGCCGAGATCGTATTTGCCGCTCATCGTGTTGCTGATCTGCTCGACCGAGCCGTGAACCGGGTCGAGATGGACATCCAATTTCTCGCGCGCGAAAAATCCTTCGTTCTGCCCGATCAAGAGCACCCAATTAGCGCCCGGGAAATGGCTGACCTCGAGCTTGGTTTGGGCGCAAGCGGGCGCCGCCGCGAGCGCCAGCAGCGCCGCGAGGGAGAGCATGAGTTTAGGCATCGTCATTTACACCTTTGCGAGTCGCGGCAGCAGCCGCTTGGCATTGCCGGAATGGATGGCTTCGAGATCTTTGGCGGCGAGGCCGCGCTGATCGAGCGTATCGAGCTGATCGTTGGTGAAATAAGGGAAGTCCGTGCCGTAGGTGATCTGCGATATCGGCGCGAGCTTCGTCAGCGCCGCGAAAGACGGTGCCGCGGTGACGTTGACCGTATCGTAATGGAGCTTCGCCAGCTCGCCCATGACGCCGTTCGGCGCGATGTCGTGCAGATTCTTCGCGTCCTTGAAAAAGGCTTCGATGCGCCCGGCGATGTAGGGCGTCGCGCCGCCGCCGTAAGAGAACAACCACTTGATGTCGCGATAGCGCGCCAACGCCCCGTTGGCGAGAAGACTCATCACGGCGCGGGTCATATCGAAGGTGACTTCGCCGACCGCGGGATTGATGCCGGGCCCGACCTTCAGCGCGCCGCAGCAATCCGGCACCGGACCGTGGAAGAACACCACCGCCTTGCGGCGATTGAGCTCCTCCCATAGCGGATTGTAATAGGGATCGCCGGGATAGCGCCCGTTGGCGCTCGATTGGATGCCGATGCCATCGGCATGGACCTGATCGAGCGCGTATTCGGCTTCTTTGAGCGAGCTCTCGAGATCGATCATATTGAGCGGCGCGAAAAGGCCGAACCGTCCCTTGTGATCGCTCATCATCTTCGCCGCGAAATCGTCGCAGGCGCGGATGACGTTGCTGGCTTTTGCCGCATCGAGGCCCCAAAAGCCTTCGCGGATCGAGGCGAGAGAGAGCATCGCCGTCTTGACGCCGCCGCGATCCATCTCGTCGAGCGCGACCTGCGGCGTCCAGTTGGCAATGCGCGGATCGGGTTGGGCGTGATGCGCCGCGCCCCAATCCTGCGACAGCTTCAGATATTCCGGCGCCCAGAAATGGAAATGGGTATCGATGACGCCGGAATGCTTCGGTTTCGCGCTTTCCGCGCGGCCCGCACCCGGTAACGCGGCAGCGGCACCCGCTGCCGCAGCCCCGGCGACGAAATCGCGCCGTGTCGCCATGCCTCAGGCCTTGGCGAGGCGCGGGATCAGCCGCTTGGCGTTGCCGGAATGGATCGCGTCCAGCTCTTTCGCCGAGAGATGCAGATGATCGAGCTCGTCAAGCTGATCGTTGTTGAAATAGAAGAAATCCGTGCCGTAGAGAATCTGCGAGGCCGGCAGGAACTTCGTCATCGCCGCCATGGACGACGGATTCGTCACGTTCACGGTGTCGACGTTGAATTTTTGCAGCTCGGCGGTGACGCCATGCGGCGCGATCTCGTTGACGTTCTTCATCTGCTTGATGAAGTTGTTGATGCGGCCGGCGACGAAAGGCAGCGTGCCGCCGCCATAGGCGATGATCCACTGGATGTTGGGATATTTCTGCAACGCGCCGCTGGTCAAAAGGCTGGCGCAAGTACGCGTGACATCGAAGGTCACTTCGACGACCGAACCGAACATGCCGGGTCCATCCTTGATCGCCGAGCAACAGGCGTTGTTCGGACCGTGGACGAAGACGACCGCTTTGCGGCGATTGAGCTCCTGCCAGATCGGATCGTAGGTCGGATCGCCGAGATACATGCCGTTATAGCTCGATTGGATGCCGATGCCGTCGGCATGGACCTGATCGAAGGCGTATTCCGCCTCTTTGAGCGAGCTGTCGACGTCGATCATGTTGAGCGGCGCGAAAAGCCCGAAGCGGCCTTTGTGATCGCTGACCATCTTGGCGCCGTAATCGGCGCAGGCGTGGCAGACTTTGGTCGCTGCCGCGGGATCGAGTCCCCACATGCCCTGGCTGATCGAGGCGAGGGAAACGATCGAGGTCTGGACGCCCGCTTTATCCATCGCGGCGATCGGGACTTCCGGACTCCAATTCTGCATGCCGGGAAGATGCGGCACGTGATGCGCGTCTTCCCAATCGTCCTGCGCCTTCAGATATTCCGGCGCCCAGAAATGGTGATGGACGTCGATGACGCCGTGATGTTTCGGCTTGGCGGCTTTGGCCCCCTGGGCGAAAGCCAAGCCAGATGGCATGGCGGCCGCGGCGCCTGCAGCCGCAAGACCGGTCAGGAATTGGCGCCGTGACGCCACGTCGCTGGAATTTTCGCTCATCATCGTCCTCCCTTATCGCCTGCTGTCGCGGCTTAGCCGTCACTTTGCCGGTCTTTGCCCGGAGTGACAAGGTTTTGCTTGCTGACTAGATTTTGCGCCCAACGCCGCAACAGGAGAGGCCCGATGGTTCACGCGATCCGCATTCACAAGACGGGCGGTCCCGAAGTCCTGACTTGGGAAGAGGTGCAGGTGGGCAAGCCCGGCCCGGGCGAAGCGCGCATCCGCCAGACCGCGGTCGGCCTCAATTTCATCGACACCTACAACCGCGGCGGAATTTATCCCGTGGCGATGCCGACGGTCCTCGGCAACGAAGCCGCCGGCGTCGTCGAAGAACTCGGCCCCGGCGTCACCGATCTCAAGGTCGGCGATCGCGTCGCTTACGGCAATGCGCCGATCGGCTCTTACGCCGAGGCGCGGCTCATTCCCGCCGGCCGCCTGGTGAAGCTTCCCGACGGCGTCAGCGACCAGCAGGCGGCGGCGATCATGCTCAAAGGGCTTACCGCCTGGTACCTGTTGCGCCAGACCTATCGCGTGAAGCCCGGCGAGACGATCCTCTTTCACGCCGCCGCCGGCGGTGTCGGCTCGCTCGCCTGCCAATGGGCGCGGCACCTCGGCGTCACCGTGATCGGCACCAGCAGCACCAGCAAGCTGGCGCTCGCCAAGGAAAATGGCGCGGCGCATGTCATCGACTACACCAAAGAAGATTTCGTCAAGCGCGTCATCGAGATTACCGAGGGCAAGAAGCTGCCGGTGGTCTATGACAGCGTCGGCAAGGATACGTTCCTGAAATCGCTCGATTGCCTTGCGCCGCTGGGGCTGATGGTGTCGTTCGGGCAAAGCTCGGGGCTGGTGCCGCCGTTCAGCATCAACATCCTGACCGGCAAGGGCTCGCTCTATGTCACGCGGCCGACCTTGGCGCATTACGTGCCGACGACCGAAACGCTGCGCAACGCCGCGAAGGAGATGTTCGATCTCGTCGCCGCGGGCGTCCTCAAGATCGACATCGGCCAGACCTATCCCTTGAAAGACGCGGCCCAGGCGCATCGCGACCTCGAAGGCCGCAAGACCACGGGCTCGACGGTGCTGCTCGTCTGAACGTATGGCCGGAGCTTCTGTCGCGATCATCGGCGCGGGTATCGGCGGCTTGACGCTCGCCGCCTGCCTGCGCCGGATTGGAATCGCGGCGCCGATTTACGAGCAGGCGCCGCGTTTCGCCCGCGTCGGCGCCGGGTTGCAGCTCAGTCCCAATGCGATGAAGGTGATGCGCGCCATCGGCCGCGAGCCGAAGCTGCGCGCGCTGGGTTTCGATCCGCCGATTTTCCGCTCGCGGCAGTGGGACACCGGCGCGATCATGGCGACGTTGCCCAAAGAGGGCGTGATGGAGCGGAAATACGGCGCGCCCTATCTCATGTTCCACCGCGCCGATGTTCACGCCGCGCTGTTCGCGAGCATTCCGGCCGCGAGCGTTCATTTCGGCAAAAAGCTCATCGGCATCGATCAAGGCGCCGCCGGCATTACGCTGGCTTTCGCCGATGGCAGCCGGGCGCGGCACGACGCGGTGATCGCCTGCGACGGCGTGCATTCGGTCGTGCGCGCCGCGATCGTGGGACCCGATAAGCCGCGCTACACCGGTCGCGTCGGCTTTCGCGCGACGTTTCCGGCACAGCTCTTGGGCGAGGTTGAGATCGACGAGAACAGCAAGTGGTGGGGCCCCGACCGCCACATCGTTCACTACTTCACCAATCCGCGCCGCGACGAGGTCTATTTCGTCACCGCCACGCCCGATCCGGATTTTACGATCGACTCATGGTCGATGAAGGGCGATCTGCGCGAGCTGCGAGCCGCTTATGAGGGATTCCATCCGCAGATTCGCGCGCTGCTAACGGCCTGTCCCGAGGTCCATAAATGGGCGCTGGTGCAACACGATCCGCTACCGCGCTGGACCGAGGGGCGCATCGCGCTGTTGGGCGATGCCTGCCACACGATGCCGCCGTGGATGGCGCAGGGCGCGGCGCAGTCGATCGAGGACGCGGCGGTGTTATCGCGCTGCCTTGAAGGCGTGCCGCTCGACGGCATCGCCGATGCTTTCCGCCGCTACGAAGCGACGCGCAAAGAGCGCACAACCAAAATCCAGACCGTCTCGGTCAGCAACACCTTCAACCGCGACACCGGCAGCGATCCCGATTGGGTCTATGGCTACGACGCCTGGACCACGCCGCTCGCGGTGGGTTGATCGAGCGGGTACGTAAAAGCTTTCGCGGTGCATAGGGTTGGTGTCGCGGCTACGCACCGCGAAAGCAAAAATCAGGTATTCATCGCCTCGAAGAAGTCGGCGTTGGTCTTCGACTGCTTCAGCTTGTCGATGAGGAATTCGAGCCCGTCCATCGGGCCCATCGGCATCAACACGCGGCGCAACACCCACATCTTCGAGAGCGTGCCCTTCTCGACCAAGAGCTCTTCCTTGCGCGTGCCCGATTTGGTGATGTCGAGCGCGGGGAAGGTGCGCTTGTCGGCGATCTTGCGATCGAGCACGATTTCGGAATTACCCGTGCCCTTGAATTCCTCGAAAATCACCTCGTCCATGCGCGAGCCGGTATCGATGAGCGCTGTCGCGATGATGGTCAGCGAGCCGCCTTCTTCGATGTTGCGCGCGGCGCCGAAGAAGCGCTTCGGCCGCTGCAGCGCATTGGCGTCGACGCCGCCCGTGAGCACCTTGCCCGAGGACGGCACGACGGTGTTGTAGGCGCGGGCGAGGCGGGTAATCGAATCGAGGAGGATCACGACATCGCGCTTATGCTCGACGAGGCGCTTGGCTTTCTCGATCACCATCTCGGCGACCTGGACGTGGCGTACCGCCGGTTCGTCGAAGGTCGAGCTGACGACCTCGCCTTTCACCGTACGCGCCATATCGGTGACTTCTTCCGGCCGCTCGTCGATCAGCAGCACCAGCAGATAGACCTCGGGATGATTGGCCGAGATCGCATGCGCGATGTTCTGCATCATCACCGTCTTGCCGGTGCGCGGCGGCGAAACGATCAGCGCGCGCTGCCCTTTGCCGAGCGGCGTGACCAGATCGATGACGCGAGTGGTGAGGTCTTTCTTCGTCGGATCGCCGAGTTCGAGAGCGAGTTTTTCTTCGGGATAGAGCGGCGTCAGGTTGTCGAAGTTGATGCGATGACGCAGCTTGTCGGGATCGTCGAAATTGATCTTGTTGACCTTGAGGAGCGCGAAATAGCGCTCGCCGTCCTTGGGCGAGCGGATCTCGCCTTCGACGGTATCGCCAGTGCGGAGGCCAAAGCGGCGCACCTGGCTGGGCGAGACGTAGATGTCGTCGGGACCGGGAAGGTAATTCGCTTCCGGGCTTCTGAGAAAGCCGAAACCGTCCTGCAGCACCTCGAGCACACCGTCGCCGTAGATCGCCTGGTCCTTGCTGGCGAGGGTTTTGAGGATCGCAAACATCATATCCTGCTTCCGCAGCGAGGACGCGTTTTCGATCTCCAACTCCTCCGCGAACGCCAGGAGTTCGGGCGGGGTTTTGCTTTTCAGTTCTTGTAAGTTCATGGAAATAAGGCCTTAGGGGAAATTGCTCGTGGCGGGAGGAGAAGTGCGACCGGCGAAAGGGTCAGCCCGTAATGCCACGAACGCGGCTTCGCGAGGCGGATGGCCAATCTGGTGACCGAAGGTGCGGCTTTATCGCGAGGTCAGAAAAGATTGGAGGCGCCCCGACAGGCACCTCAGTGTTACCGAAAACCTGGAGCCAAGTCAAATGGCAAAGCGGGGCGCATTGCGGCGAAAACGAGCCGCATGGTCGATTTCAGCTATTCGTTGGCGAATCAAAACGGCTTTACCACGACCAAAATGACGATCCCGATCAGGATCAGCGTCGGCACCTCGTTGACGATGCGAAAGAATTTCGCGGCGTGGCGATTGCGGTCGGCGGCGAAAGCGCGCTGCCAGCGCATGCAGGCATAGTGCATGGCGAGCAGCGCCGCGACCAGGACGAGCTTCCCGTAAATCCAGCCAGCGCGCCAATCGACGATCCCCGGCACGCCGGCGAGCAAGGCACCGAAGATCACGGTTGCGATCATCGCCGGATGCATGATCCCGCGCAGTAGGCGCCGCTCCATCACCTTGAAGGTTTCGCTCTTGTCGGAGCCGATGGCGGCATCCGCGTGATAGACGAAAAGCCGGGGCAGGTAGAGCAGTCCCGCCATCCAGGCGACAACGCTGATGATGTGCAGCGCCTTCAGCCAGGGATAGAGCGGCGCGAGCATGCTTATGCCGTCCCGCACAGACAAAGGCCGAAACCGGGCGCACAGCGGCGCTGGCCGCCGTCGGGAACGATCTTGCGCGGCGCGTGACGAGCCTCGTTCACCAACCGCGCCAGTCCCGCGATATAGGGCGCTGCGGTCGAAACCGTCGGCACGCGGCGGTAAAGCGGCACGCCGCTTTGCTTGGCGAGGTGGCCATATTCGATATCGAGCTCGACCAACGTCTCGGAATGCTCGGAAACGAACGCGATCGGCGCAACGATCAGCCCGCGTCTTTCGGCGCCGGCGCGGCGAATTTCGGCGTCCGTCGCCGGGTCCAGCCATTCGAGCGGCCCGACCCGGCTCTGATAGCAGATGACGCTGTCGAGACCGGGCTCGTTCAATGCCGCGCGCAAAGCGACGGCCGTCATCTCGACCTGCGATTGATAGGGATCGCCGCGCGCGACAATGCGCTTCGGCAGCCCATGCGCCGAAAGCAGCAAGCGCGGCGGGGCCATCTCCGCCGGCCAAGCCGCAAGCGCGGCGCGAATATTCGCGGCGAGGGCCGCGATAAAGCCCGGCTCCTTCGGCGCGCAGCAGATCGCGTGAGTCGGCGCGTCGATCCCGGCGCGTCCCGCGGCGTGCCGCCAATCGGCCAGCGAGGACGCCGTCGTCGTCGAAGAGAATTGCGGGTAGAGCGGCAACAGCACGATCTCGTCTGGCTGCCACGCCTTGACCGCACGTGCCGTCTCATCGGCAAAGGGTCGCCAATACCGCATCGCGATGAAGACGCGCGTATCGGGACCGAGGGCGACGTCGAGCGCTTTTGCCTGCGCCTCGGTATTCGGTAAAAGTGGCGAGGTCTCGCCGATCTTCGCATAAATCTGCCGCGCGATCGGTGCCCGCTGCCGCGAAATGATTTTTGCAATCAGCCAGCGCAGAGGATTGGGCACGGCGATGATCGCCGGGTCCGAGAACAGGTTGTAGAGGAACGGCTCGACCGCAGCGGCGGAATCGGGCCCGCCGAGATTCATCACCACCACGGCGAGCTTAGCCATGGCCGCGGATCAACTCGCCAATACGCTCGACATTGGCCACCGGTGTTTCCGGTACCACGCCATGACCGAGATTGAACACGAACGGCCCATTGCCGAGCGTATCGAGAATCCGCGCCACCGCAGTATCGAGCGCCGCACCGCCCGAGACCAACAGCCTCGGATCGAGGTTGCCCTGGACGGTGCCGATCGATTGCAGCTCACGCGCCACCGCTAGCGGCGTGTCTGCGTCGATGCTCAACGCATCGACCTTCGTCTCGACGAAATAGTCGCGATAGCGCGCGCCAATGCCGCGCGGAAAGCCGATCACCGGCACATCCGGATGGTCGCGGTGCAGCCGCTCGACAATCCGCTGCGTCGGCGCGATCACCAATCGCGCGAATTCGCTCTCGGGCACGATCCCGGCCCAGGTGTCGAAGAGCTGCACCGCCTCGACCCCGGCCTCGATCTCCGCTTCGAGATGCTGCGTCGTCGCTTCGACGAGTTTGTCGATGACCGCATCGAAACCGCGCCCGCGATCCGCGGCCCAGCCGAGGATCTTCGAAAAATCGCGGCTCGATCCGCCTTCGATCATGTAGGTCGCGACGGTCCAGGGCGCGCCGGCGAAGCCGATCAGTGCCGTTTGCGCCGGCAATTGCGCAACGACTTTCCCGATCGCCGCATAAACCGGCGCCAACACCTGGCCAATTCTCGCGAGATTCAAACTACCGGCATCGCTCTCGTTGCGAATCGCCGTCAGCTTTGGTCCGCCGGTCGGCTCGAACCATAGTTTCTGGCCGAGCGCTTGCGGCACGAGAAGGATATCGGAAAAGAGAATGGCGCCGTCCATGCCGAATCGCTTGATCGGCTGCAAGGTCGCTTCGGCGGCGAGCTGTGGCGTATAGCAAAGATCGAGAAAACTGCCGGCGCGCTCACGCAGGGCCCGGTACTCGGGCAGATACCGTCCCGCTTGCCGCATGAGCCAATAAGGACTTGGCCGAACATTTTCGCCGTGCAGAGCACGGAGGAGCGGTTTTCCCCATGCGGTCATGCCGTGCTCTTAGCTTTCTTTCTTTAGAATCGAAAGGTGGTGGTAAGTAGTTGGATTGTGGAATCATGTGGATCACCGGTGCCATCGATTCGATCCCCGTGGTAGGGGCGGCGCTGCGAAACCAAGGCGAAACCGTGTATAACTGCCGGTATTCGCCTCGCTTCTTCCGCTGGTGCCGCACTTGCTTTCACGCGATAAATACGGGGAAAACGGGGATGCCGCCGCGGTGTCGAGACCTTATCCTCGACTCGCAAAGGCGTCTTTGTGGTTATCCCGACCCGACATCGTGCGGGAAGGATTTCGCTCTTGCGCGGATAGAAGCTGCCGCGCTGCGGCGATCGCTCCCTTTCCCGAAATTATCCCGGGGCTGACGGGCGGTTATTCATGACCCGCTTTCACCTTCATCTCGTTTCCGATTCGACCGGCGACACGGTTCATTCGGTGGCCCGTGCCTGTTTGGTGCAATTCGAGGATTCGGATGCGGTCGAGCACATCTGGTCGATGATCCGCACCAAGTCGCAGATCGATCGCGTCATTACCGGTGTCGGCGCCAATCCCGGCGTGGTGCTTTATACCCTCGTCAACGATGCTCTGCGTCAGCCGCTGATCGAAGGCTGCCGCAAGCTGCAGGTGCCGGCGATCCCGGTGCTCGATCCGGTCATCGGTGCGCTTGCCTCCTATCTCGGACGGCAGGCGCGCGGGCTGCCCGGTCAGCAACATATGCTCGACAGCGAATACTTTCAGCGCATCGATGCCATGACCTTCGCCCTCAATCACGACGACGGGCAGTCGCTCTGGGGGCTGAACGATGCGGATGTCGTCCTGGTTGGCGTATCGCGGACCTCGAAAACGCCGACCTGTATCTATCTCGCCAATCGCGGCATCAAGGCCGCCAATGTGCCGATGGTGCCAGGCGTGCCGCTGCCCCAGGAAGTGTTCGAGCTGACCCGGCCGCTCGTCGTCGGCCTGACCAACGATCCGGACCGGCTTATCCAAGTGCGTACCCAGCGCCTTGCCTCCCTCCATCAGCAAGAGCGCAGCGAATACACCGACCTTGACAAGGTGAGGGAGGAAGTGACCCAGGCGCGCCGCCTGTTCACCGAGCGGAACTGGCCAGTGATCGATGTCAGCAGGCGCTCGATCGAAGAGACCGCGGCGGCGATCCTGAAGCTGCTCGCGCGCGAACGCGGCGAGGAAGCGTGAGTGTCACCGGCGCCGCCAAGCTCGCCGGCGTGATCGGCTGGCCGGTCGCGCATTCGCGCTCACCGGCGCTCCATGGCTACTGGCTCGAGCGCTATGGCATCGACGGCGCCTATGTGCCGTTGGCGGTGAAGCCCGAAAATCTCCGCCATGCTCTCAAATCGCTGCCGCTGCTCGGCTTTGCCGGCTGCAACATCACGATCCCGCATAAAGAGGAAACGCTGCACATCGTCGATGCCGTCGAGACCTCGGCCAAGCGCGCCGGCGGCGTCAACACGGTGACGATCGACGCGGGCGGCAAACTCATCGGCTCGAGCACGGACGGCTATGGCTTTATGGCCGCCTTGCGCGCAGGCGTTCCCGGCTTCGAGCCTGCTCGGGCGCCCGCGGTGATTCTCGGCGCCGGCGGCGCGGCACGGGCCATTGTCGCCACCCTTCTCGACCAGGGTGCACGCGAAATTCGACTCGTCAACCGCACGCCCGAACGCGCCAAGCGGCTCGCTCAGGAGCTTGGCGGCGTGGTCCGCAGCATCGCCTGGAGCGACCGCGATGCGGCGCTCGCGGGCGCGGGGCTGCTTGTCAACGCGACGAGCCTCGGCATGGACGGCCAACCCGCGCTCGACTTGTCGCTCCATGCCTTGCCGAAGGACGCGGTTGTCGACGACATCGTCTATGTGCCGCTCGAAACACCGTTGCTGGCAGCGGCCCGGGCGCGCGGCAATCCCACGATCGATGGGCTCGGCATGCTGCTCCATCAGGCTCAGCCCGGTTTCGCGGCCTGGTTCGGCATCAAGCCCGAGATAGACGAAGAATTGCGCCAGGTTGTCCTGGCGACGCTGCGCACGCAAAAATGACAATGTCCGCATGAAGATTCTGGGTCTCACCGGCAGCGTCGGCATGGGGAAAAGTACCGCGGCGGCGATGTTCAAGCGCATGGGCGTGCCGGTCTATGACGCCGATGCCGCCGTTCATCGCATGATGCGGCGCGGCGGCAGCGCGGTCGCCGCCATCGCCGCGGCCTTTCCCGGTGTCGAGCGCAACGGCGCCGTCGATCGTGCCGCGCTCGGCCAGCGGGTTTTCGGCGACGAGGCGGCGATGAGGCGACTCGAAGCGATCATTCATCCGCGCGTGCGCGAGGACGAGCGCGCTTGGCTCGCAACGATGCGCCGGCGCAAGGCGAAGCTGGTCGTGATGGATGTGCCGCTGCTTTTCGAGTCGGGGCGTGACAAGCGCTATGACGCGACGCTGGTGGTCACCGCCCCCGCTTTTCTCCAGCGCGCGCGCGTATTGGCGCGGCCAAATATGACGCCGGCGAAGTTTGCCGCGATTCTCGCGCGGCAGATGCCCGATGAGGAAAAGCGCCGCCGCGCCGATTTCATCGTGCCGAGCGGCCTCGGGCGCGCCGTCACCTGGCGCGGCTTGCGCGCGGCGCTGCGAAAGCTTGCGGCCAAGAATCGCGACGAGGTAGAATCGCGCCGATGCGCGAATTGGTGATCGACACCGAAACCACGGGCCTTGATCCGAACGATGGTCACCGCATCTGCGAGATTGCGGTGATCGAGCTGATCAATCACCTGCCGACCGGCCGCGCCTTCCACCGCTACGTCAACCCCGAGCGCGACATGCCCGAAGCCGCGCTTGCGGTGCATGGCCTGACCAGCGAGTTCCTGGCAAAGCATCCCTGTTTTGCGACGCATGCGCCCGAGCTCATCGAGTTCCTCGCCGCGGATCGGCTCATCATCCACAACGCCGATTTCGACCTCGCTTTCCTCAATATGGAGCTGAAGCGCATCGGTCTCGCGCCGCTCGCACAGCCGGTGATCGACACGCTCAGCCTCGCGCGGCGGAAGTTTCCCGGTCAGCCGGCGAGTCTCGATGCGCTCTGCCGCCGCTTCGCCATCGATCTGAGCGGGCGCGAGAAGCACGGCGCGCGCATCGACGGCGAGCTCCTGGCCGCGGTTTATCTCGAGCTAATCGGCGGCCGGCAGCCGGTCTTCGATTTGGCGCAGAGCGTTGCCGCGAAAGCCGTTGCCGCGGTCGCGCGCATCTTGCGGCCGGCGCGGCCGCATGCGCCGAGCGCCGACGAGCTCGCCGCCCATGCGAGCTTCCTCGCGAAAATCAAAACGCCGTTGTGGACGAACTAAACGCGGCGCCGGCGCTTACGAGCTGACGGGGGCGCCGGCCGATTGCTGCTGCTCGGCCAGACGACGCTGATAGATTTCAGCGAAGTTGATCGGATTGAGCAATAACGGTGTGTAACCGCCGTCGCGCGTCACTTCCGAGATGATGTTGCGGACATAGGGAAAAAGCAGCCGCGGCGTCTCCACCATCAACGCGATCGGAACGTCCTGCGGCGGCGTGTTGATGAGGCTCACCACGGCGCCATAGACGAGCTCGATCATGAACACGACCTCGCCCGAGACCTTGGTTTCGGCGCGCAGCGTCATCAGGACCTCGAACACGTCGCTGCCGAAGCTTTGCGCCTTGACGTCGACGCCGACCTGAAGATCGGGCGCGACGCCTTGCGGCGGCTGCAGCAGCGATTGCGGCGCGCGCGGATTCTCGAAGGAAAGATCCTTCACATATTGCGCATTGATCGCGATCTGGCGTTGGGGCTCGGCGTCGGGCGCAGCCCCGCCATTCGTCGTGTCCGCCATGCCGCGCCTCCGTTATGTCATTGATGGCGCGGCTGGCTAGCACGGATCGCCCTCAGGCACAACCGCACCCCAGGCATCGGTTCGCGCGCGCCTGATTTAAGGAACACCAAGCCCCAAAGCCGCGGCGCTCGCTTGCCCTTTCCTCGCGAAGCGCTTATCTGTGACCTACCCGCAGGGCTTCGTGCCCGGGTAGAGCCATGGAAAACAATTTTCAGTTCCTCGATATCATCCTTTTTGCCGGTGTCGCCGGCTTCCTGCTCTTTCGCCTGCGCAGCGTGCTCGGGCGTCGCACCGGCAATGAACGTCGCCGGCCCGATCCATTTGCGCCGCGGCCCGTGGCTCCGCCAACGCCAACTCCTTTCAGCAGCAATGCGCCGCCGGCCGCAGCCGCCACGACGGTGCCGGGCGGCGAAGGCCTTGCCGCTTTGCAAGCCGCCGATCCGAGCTTCAAGCCCGATGCGTTCTTGACCGGAGCGCGCGGCGCGTTCGAGATCATCGTCAAGGCTTTTGCCGGCGGCGATACGGCAACGCTCCAGCCGCTCCTCAGTCCCGATGTCTTCGCGGCCTTTTCCGAAGCCATCCGCGCCAGGCTCGCCGCGAAGGAAAGCCATGAGACGAAGCTTGTCGCGATCAAGTCCGTGACGATCGAGCAGGCAAGCGTCGAGGGGACGGTCGGCCTCGTCACGGTGAAGATCGTTTCCGATCAAGTGAACGTGACGCGCGCCGCCGATGGCAGCGTTGTCGACGGCGACGCGGAGAAGATGGTCGAGAAGACAGATTTCTGGACCTTCAGCCGGCCCCTGCGCGCGCGCAATCCCAACTGGACCCTGGTCGCCACCCACAGCCCGTGAGCGCGCGGCGGCGTTATATTTTTCTCGCCGTCCTCGCGGCGTTGCTGGCCGGCTGTGCGCCCGCGAAAAAATTGCCGCCGCAACTGACGCTGGCGCCGACAAGCTTCGCCGATTTGCCCGGCTGGAACGACGATCACACCGCGCAAGCGCTGGCCGCTTTCGTCATATCCTGTGGCCGGCTCGATGCCTTGGCGGCGAGCGCCGCGGTCGGCCCGCCGGCGCTCGGCATGACGGCAGCGGCGTGGCGCGCACCTTGTGCCGCCGCACGCGCCACGCCGCCGAACGACTCCGCGGCGCGCGCCTTCTTCGCGGCGCAATTCACGCCGTATCTCGCCGGGAATAACGGTGCCAGCGACGGCCTCTTCACCGGCTATTACGAGCCGTTGCTGCATGGTTCGCGGCAGGAGACCGCGCGCTATCGCACGCCGCTTCTGAAGCGCCCGCCCGATCTGGTCATGGTCGATCTCGGCCGCTTCCGTCCTGCCTGGCATGGCGAGCGCATCGCCGGCCGCGTCGTCGGCGGCAATCTCGTTCCTTATCCGAGCCGCGCCGAGATCGAGCGCGGGGCCCTCGACGCCAAGCAGCTCGCGCTCTTCTGGGTCGACGATCCCACCGACGCTTTTTTCCTCCAGGTGCAGGGCTCGGGACAAATCGAGTTGCCGAATGGCAGCCGCGTCCAGCTCGGCTATGACGGACAAAACGGGCAGCCCTATGTCGCGATCGGCAAAGTGCTCGTCGACCGCGGCGCGCTCGCGCCGGACGCCGTCTCGCTGCAATCGATTCGCGCCTGGATCAAGGCGCATCCCGATCAAGCGGCGGCGCTCATGGACGCAAATCCGTCCTATGTGTTTTTTCGCGAGCAAACGGGTCCTGGGCCGATCGGCAGCGAAGGCGCAGTGTTGACCGCGGGGCGCAGCCTCGCGATCGATCCGGCCTTCATTCCGCTGGGCGCGCCGCTCTATCTCGACGTTAACGATAATGGCGCCGCATTGCGCCGGCTGATGGTGGCGCAAGATACCGGCGGCGCCATCGCCGGGCCGGTGCGCGGCGATGTATTTTGGGGCTCCGGCCCCGATGCAGAAGCGAAAGCGGGCGCAATGCGCGCCAAAGGCCGGTATTTCCTGCTGTTGCCAAAAGGAATTGCGGTGTTCCGGCCGGCCGCCACGTCGTGAGATATTCTCCCGTTTCCCCGCTTCGCCTCACGCGTTATCGTGAGGGATGAGTAGGCGCTTTATCCCTTAGAATTAAGCGGGGGTGGGACCGCCGCGCGCTCCGGTCCCTTGGAGGTATCGCGATGAACATCAAAGCGAATCTTTTTCGTTGTGTGCTCGCTCTCGGGTCTGGCGCCATCGTCGCCGGCGGTCTTTCGATGCCGGCCTCGGCGCGTGTGGTGGTCGGTTTTGGGTTCGGCGTGCCGGTCGTGCCGGCACCGTGGTATTACGCGCCGCCCCCCGTTGTCTATGCGCCGCCCCCCGTTGTCTATGCGCCGCCGCCGGTGGTGGTTGCGCCCCCGCCGCAGCCCGCCTATGTCAGCCAGCCGACGCAAAACTGGTATTACTGCGACAGCCCGCGCGGCTATTACCCCTATGTCGCCTCCTGCGCCGGCGGTTGGCGGCAAGTTCCGGCGCAACCCAATGGCGTTCCGCCGCATCCCTAACCCGCGGCAAGCTGTTTTCAAGGGAAGTTCGAGGAGAAACCTTCGTGAAGCGAGCGAAAGCAACCGGTCTTGTTAGCCTTGCGGCGCTGCTGGCTTTGACCAGCTGTGCGGCGCCACCGCTGGGCCCGACCGTGGCGGTCATGCCCGGTCCGAACAAGCCGTTCGATGCCTTCCAGACCGATCAAGCGGTGTGCAAGCAATTCGCCGAGGAGCAAGTCGGCGGCCCCAACGCCGCGAATGAAACCGGCACGAATCAGACGCTGATCGGCGCGGGCGTCGGCACGCTGCTCGGCGCCGGCCTTGGCGCGGCGATCGGCGGCGGGCGCGGCGCGGCGATCGGCGCCGGCGCCGGCGCTCTCGGCGGCACGGCGGTTGGCGCCTCGCAAGCCGAGAAGAGCGGCATGAGCGTGCAGCGCCGCTACGACATCGCCTATTCGCAATGCATGTACTCGCGCGGCAATCAGGTGCCGGGCTATGTGCAGCCGGCGCCGGCGGCCGCAGCGCCGCCGCCGCCCCCGCCGCCGCCAGGCTATGCGCCGCCGCCGCCGTCGGCCTATCCGCCGCCGCCGCCTCCTCCTCCCGGCTATCACTGAGCGACATTTAGCCGTCGTTGCTTTCGCCGAACGGCTTGGCCATGCTTTAGTCCATGGCCGAACCGATTCGCGTCGCGCTGTTCGTCACCTGCCTCGTCGATCTCTTCCGTCCCAGCGTCGGTTTTGCGGCGGTGAAGCTGCTCGAAGATGCCGGCTGCACGGTCGAGGTGCCGGCGGCGCAGAGTTGCTGCGGCCAACCCGCCTATAATTCCGGCGATCGCCTCGACGCCAAGGCGCTCGCGCGGCAGGTGATCGAGGCGTTCGCCGGCTACGACTATGTGGTCGTGCCGTCCGGATCCTGCGGCGGGATGATCAAGACGCACTACCCCGCGCTTCTCGCCGACGAGACGGCGCTTGCCGAGCAGGCCCAGTCGCTCGCCGCACGCACCTACGAGCTGGTCTCGTTCATGGTCGATGTGCTGAAGGTCGACGGCGTTGCGGCGCGCTATGCCGGCACCGCCACCTATCACGATGCTTGCTCGGGCCTGCGCGAGCTCGGCGTCAAAGAACAGCCGCGCCGCTTGCTCAGGAGCGTTGCCGGGCTGACGCTCAAAGAGATGGCGACGCCCGAAGTATGCTGCGGTTTCGGCGGGACCTTCTGCGTCAAATATCCCGAAATCTCCGACAAGATGGTGTCGGACAAGGTGGCCGACATCGCCGCGACCGGAGCCGATACGTTGCTCTGCGGCGATATGGGTTGCCTCCTCAACATGGCGGGCAAGCTCTCGCGCCTGGGCAAGGCGATCAAAGTGCGCCACGTCGCCGAAGTGCTCGCCGATATGAGCGACAGCGTCGCGCCCATCGCGGCGCCGCCGGAAAAAACGCCGCGCTGATGGAAGCGACCAGCCGCAATTTCAAAGCAAACGCGCATCGCGCGCTGGGCGACGCGAATTTACAGCGCGCCATGGGCATGATGCGCACCGGCTTTCCGGAAAAGCGTGCGCAGGCGATCGCACGACTGCCGGAATTCGAGTCGCTGCGCGACGAAGGCATCGCGATCAAGAACCACACGATCGCGCATCTCGATTTCTATCTCGAGCGCTTCGAGCAGAACGTCGTCGCGCAGGGCGGCCAGGTGCATTGGTGCCGCAACGCGGAGGAAGCGCGCGCCACCGTGCTCGGGATTTGCCGCGCGCTCGATGCGAGGACGGTTACCAAGGGCAAATCGATGATCGGCGAAGAGATCGCGATCAACGAGTTCCTCGAAAAACACGACATTACGCCGGTCGAAACCGATCTCGGCGAATACATCGTACAGATCCGGCACGAGCCGCCGAGTCACATCATCGCCCCCGCGGTGCATCTCATCAAAGAGCAGGTCGCCGACAGCTTTCGCGCCACGCACACGCATTTGCCGCATGACCGCGCTCTCGAAGAGCCGCGCGTCATGACCGACGAAGCGCGCGGCGTCCTGCGCCAGAAATTCCTCGCCGCCGATGTCGGCATCACCGGTGCGAATTTTCTCGTCGTCGAAACCGGCTCGTCGATTATCGTAACGAACGAGGGCAATGGCGATCTGACGCAAATCCTGCCCAAGGCGCATATCGTCCTCGCCAGCATCGAGAAGGTCGTGCCGACGCTCGAAGACGCCACGACGTTGCTCCGCCTCTTGGCGCGGTCGGCGACGGGCCAGGAATTCTCGACCTACACCACGGTCTCGACCGGCCCCAAGCGCGCCGGCGATCTCGACGGCCCCGATCACTATCACGTCGTCCTGCTCGACAATGGGCGCAGCGCGCTCTTGGGCGGCGAGTTCCAGGACATGCTGCGCTGTATCCGTTGCGCCGCCTGCCTCAACCACTGTCCGGTTTACGGCGCGATCGGCGGCCATGCTTATGGCTGGGTTTATTCGGGCCCGATGGGCGCCGTGCTCACGCCGACACTGATCGGCATCGAGGAAGCCGGGAATTTGCCAAACGCCTCGACCTTTTGCGGGCGCTGCGAAAGCGTCTGCCCGATGCGCATCCCTTTGCCCAAGATGATGCGGCAATGGCGGACACGCGAATTCGCCAAGAAATTGTCGCCGAAGACGCAGCGCTGGGGCTTGGCGCTCTGGGCCTATGCGGCGCGGCGGCCCGCGCTCTATCGCCGGCTCAGTGCGCTCGCGGCGCGCGTCCTGGCTGCGCTCGGCGGCGCGCATGGCCGCTTCCGCTCGCTGCCTTTGGCGGGCGGCTGGACCGATATGCGCGACATGCCGGCGCCCGAGGGCAAAAGCTTCATGACGCTCTGGGCCGAGCGAAAACGCAAAACCTCATGAGCGAGGCGCGCGATCAAATTCTCGGCGACCTTCGCGCCCATCTCGGCCGCGGGCGATTAAGCGACGCCGCGAAGGCCGAAGCCGAAACGCGGCTCGCCGCCCACCGCCGCAACCTCGTGCCGGCGCGCGCCGCGTCGCTCGACCACGCCGGCCAGGTCGCGCTGTTCATCGCCGAAGCCGAGGCGGTCGATGCGACCGTGGCGCGCGTCGCCAAAGCCGGCGACGTGCCCGGTGCGGTCGCGGATTATCTCGCGGCGC
>DATGLO010000156.1:0-2313 GCA_035294105.1 Allostellaceae bacterium | reverse complement strand
AACGCCTGGTCGGCGGCCGCTTCGGCCGCGGCAAAAGCGCCGCTATTGTCGAGCGCTTGGGCGCGCTCGACCGCCGCCGCGACCGACGCGGCGTGCGAGCGCGGCAAGCCGAGCCACGCAACCGCGCCCAGCGCGAGCGCGAGCAGCGCAATGCCAATGACGAAGCGGCGGCGCATCTTCCCCCGAACCGGCTCTATAATAGCAGCATATCGCGCCGGCACAGCGCCGGCAGTCGCAATCGGGCAGCGGCACCCCATATATAGCGCGCCGCGCCACGAGCGCTGAAGAGGCCCGAATATGATCGTCATCCGCCCGCGCGAGAAACGCGGCAAGACCCAGCTCGGCTGGCTCGACAGCCGCCACACCTTCGCCTTCGGCGATTATGCCGATCCCGAGCATAGGGGCTTCCGCGCCCTGCGCGTCATCAACGAGGACCGCGTCATTCCCGGCGCCGGCTTTCCGACGCATGCGCATCGCGACATGGAGATCGTCACCTATGTCTTGGAGGGCGCGGTCGAGCATAAGGACTCGCTCGGCAACGGCTCGGTGATCAAGCCGGGCGAGGTGCAGCGCATGAGCGCCGGCACCGGCATCCGGCACAGCGAATACAACCCGTCGAGAACCGCGGGCGTCCATTTCTTGCAGATCTGGATCCTGCCCGAGAAAGAAGGCATCGCGCCCGGCTACGAGCAGCGCGACTTTCCCGCCGCCGAAAAGCGCGGCCGCTGGCGTCTCGTCGCATCGCGCGACGGCCGCGAGGACAGCGTCACTGTCCATCAGGACGCGGATGTCTATGCGACGCTGCTCGGCGAAGCCGACAAGCTGCGCTTCACGCTCCGCGCCGGCCGCTATGCCTGGCTGCAAGTCGCACGCGGCCAGATGACGCTCGGCGATGGCGCGATGAAGGAAGGCGACGGCGCGGCGATCGTCCGAGAAGCGGCCATCGATATCGCGGCTGCGGCCGAGAGCGAGCTGCTGCTGTTCGATCTCGCTTAACCCATGGGGGAACCGCGGAATGGAACCGGACCTGCCCGCCTTCTTCGAAACCATCGTCCGCAACGCCGCGGACGCGATCGTCTATGCCGACAACGACGGCATCATTCGCTTCTGGAATAGCGGCGCCGCGCGCATTTTCGGCTACAGCCAAGGCGAGGCGGTCGGCCGGCCGCTCGACATCATCATTCCCGAGCGGCTGCGCGAGCGGCACTGGCACGGCTATCGCCAGGTGATGCAGACCGGGTCGAGCCGCTACGGCGCCGGCGATCTGCTCTCCGTCCCCGGCCAAAAGAAGAACGGCGAGCGCGTCTCGCTCGACTTTACCATCGTGCCGATCCGCGATGCGAGCAGCGGCCGCATGCGCGGCATGGCGGCGATCCTGCGCGACGTGACGCAGCGCTTCAACGAGATCAAGGCGCTGAAGGACCAGCTCGCGGCGGCGCGGGCGAAATCCTGATACCGCCGCCGGCCGATTAAACGCCCCTGCCGGTTGCTCGTGCCGAGCCGGCAGCGCGCGGACCGAGCAGCCAGGCAAAGACCGCGACCGCGAGCGCGGCGCCGATCAGCTCCGCGGCGATGAAGCCCGCCACATGCTGCGGCGCGATGCCGGCGAAGGTCGCGGTGAACGCGCGCGCCGGCCTCAAGCGGGCGGCGCATTTTGCTATGCTTGCCCCGTCGCGGAAGGCAAGCGGGACCGCCATGGGAAGACCTCTCATCGCCGCGCTCTATATCCTCGCGATGATCGCCGTCATCGTCGGCGCCGATATCGCGTTCTTTAGAAACCGCTTCTGGGAGCGGCTGATGGCGAATGTCGGCCTCGTGCTCGTGTTCGGCGCGTTGTATCTGCGATTCTTGCGTCATCCCTGACCGCGCGCGCATCGACCCGATCATTCGCGCCGCGAACCCGCGATCAGCCAAGTTTTTCTTGCCATCGCCGGCGCGGGTCGTGAGGATGGTCGCGGCCGAGCAAGCGACGAGAGGAAAAGCATGCATAAGATCGAGATTCCGCAATTCATCATCGATCGCGTGATGAAGGCGCGCGGCAGACTGCATGCGTTCGAGCGGCTCGCCGGCCCCTCGACCGCGCTGCTGGTCGTCGATCTACAGAATGCTTTCATGCTGCCGCCCTATTCGACCGAAGTACCCGTGGCGCGCGAGATCGTGCCGAACGTGAACCGGCTCGCGGCGGCGACGAGCGGCGCCGGCGGCTGCGTCGTCTGGATCCAGATGACGCAAACCGAGCATGACAAAAAGAGCTGGAGCGTCTTATACGACAGCATTCACGTCTCGAAGGCGCTCAATAAAGCGGAAAGCTTG
>DATGLO010000155.1:0-2815 GCA_035294105.1 Allostellaceae bacterium | reverse complement strand
AGCTGCCGCCATGGGCGAAGAGGATGAGGCCGACGACGACGATGCCGAGGCCGATCCACACCGCCCACCAGTCTTCTTTCAGCCACAGCTCGCGCCAGCCGCTGCTGCTGCTTTGGCGCGGTAGCGCGCCGACGCCCGCTTCAACCTTGCTCATGATCGCCTCCAGATGATTCTTTTGCTGTCTGATGTCGTTTGCTCAGGCGGCACAACGACAAGGTCCGCCACCGAAGCGCTTCAAGCCGAGCCGCGACCGCGCCGTCGCGATGTGATTGCAGAGCTCGATCATGCTGACGCCGTCGCGGCGCATCACCCGATGCAGCACCGGATCGGCGAGAAGATCGGCGAGGACCGGCTCTTCACCGAGCTTCGGCCAAGCCCGACTGATGTGAGAGAAGTCCGCGGTCGGCTTGCGACTCATACTGCGCTCCTAAAAAGTAATTCATTATCGTAAATCCTAAATTACAATGTCAAATAAGAAAAAATAGCGAACACATATTGTTAAATAGCCGCGTGCTACGTCTATCTTATTGATTTCCCGTTCTAAATAAGCGAGAGAGCGAATTTCAAGGCGACCCCCAGCCCGGCCGCGCCCACCATGCCGAGCAGAAGGCCGCGCCGCGCGAGGAAGATCAGCGCCAGGGTCGCGGCGAACACTACCCATGGAATCAGTCCGGTCAGTGCCTCGACGCCGATCCGGTACGCGACCGCGAACATCAGCCCGACCGAGGCTGCGGTGAGGCCGCGAATGAAGCCCTGGACGGCGCGTTGCTCGCGTACGCGCTCGTAGCCTTTGAGCACCGGCAGCACGAGGTAGCCCGGAATCTGGATCGCGACGATCGCCGCGAGCGCGCCTATGATTCCCGCAATCATGTAGCCGACCGAAGCAAGGTAGAGATTGTTCTGTCCGGGCGTCACGCGGCCCAAGGCATAGGCGTAGAGAAACTGGTCGATGCCAAGGATATGTCCGTCGACCAGGCGGTGTTGCAGCAAAGCGAGGACCGCGCTGCCATTGCCGAAAGCCAGCATGTTGTAAACGGCGATGGTCAGCAGGAACTGGCCGAGGCTCATGGCTTCGCCTCTTTCGCCGGACCGCGCAGAAAGATCGCGCCGGCGACGCCGCCGGCCAGGATCACCAGCGCCGGGCTGACGTTCGGGATTGCCGCGACCACGCCGGAAATTGCGACGAACACGAGATCGAGCGAGATGCGAAAGAGCGGGCGCGCCAGCCGCACCGCCGAGACGACGACGATCCCGAGCGCCGCCGGCAGCAGCGTCGCGTTGATGTAGTCGAGCACCGCGCCGTGGGCGAGATAGCCATAGGCGATGGTGAGCACGATGACGCAGGTGAAGCCGGGCACGATCATGGCAATGAGCGCCGCCACGGTGCCGGCGAAGCCGCAAAGCCGATACCCAACCGCAACTGCGACGGCGGTCATCGTGCCGCTCGGCATCAGGCGGCCGATGCTCCACAGCGTGAGCAGCTCCTTATCGGGCAGGATGCGCCGCAAGGTCACCAGCTCTTCCTGCAACAAGCCAAGCACGCCGAGGCCGCCGCCGAAGGCGCATCCGCCCTTGAAGAAAATCCAGAAAAGCTGCCCCAGGCTCAGCCGCGGGCGCGGTTCGGCGCTCTCCGCCATTTCATCCCCGATCTTCTTGTCGCCGATCGAGACTTAGCAGGAAGCGCGCGGCTTTGCAGCGCGAAGGCGCGACGGGTGCTTTGCGTTTATTGTCGAATGCGGCCCCTCCTTAGACAGGTTGGGCGTCGACGAGGATGAAGGCCATGCGGCATGGCTTGTCGCTGCGGTTGGCCCAGGAATGGGCCGTGCCGCGCTGGATCAGCACGTCGCCCGCGCGCATCACGGTTTCGCCCACATCCATCACGGCGACGATCTCGCCTTCAAGCACCAGCGCGTAATCGACGGTTGCGGTCCTGTGCATCATCGCGTGGCGTCCGTCCTTCGCATGCGCGCCCGCGGCGCCGAACTCGGCGAAGAGCTGCGCCGCATCGGCGCCTTCGACCTGCGCGTCCGGCGGAAAATCGACGATGCGGAACACCGTACCGTTTTTCGGCGGCATCAGTTGCGGCGCCGTCGGCGGCGCATTCGCCGGATCGTCGTTGCCGCGGTTGGAGGCCGGCGCGGCGCCGGTGCGCCAGAGCTCGGTGATCGCTTCGCCGGGCCGCGCCTTCGGCTCGAAGATCGCGGGCGCCGGCTCGTCCTTCCAGATAATCGAGCGGCCTTGCGCGTCGTGGCCGGTGACGATGCGCCGTGTCGGTCTTGCCATTGAAACCCCCTGGGGATAGCGCTTTCGCGGCGCCGATCGGAATTATGGTTAAGCAATTGCTGACAAGCTTGCATGGCTGCGCGCGCGCCGCAAGCCGCGCGGGATTTTATTTAAGTGCGCTTTAATCTTGGCGCGCCAATCTCGCTCGATGGTTTACGAGGTGAGAAAGGTGATGCAGGGCCGCACGGCGATTTCGCAACCCGAGCTCGACCGAGCCTTGCGTCTGCATGAAGCCTACCGGCAATCGAAGCCGGGGGGGCAGCGGGCGCTGTTTTCGTATCGCGATATGAGCGGTTGCGATCTGAGCAAGCGCGACCTCTGCGGCGCCGATTTCACCGGCGCTTTTCTCGTCGCCGCCAATCTCGAGAACGCCAATCTCACCAGCGCGGTTCTTTTCGCCAGCAATCTCAGCAAGGCCAACCTGCGCAATGCAAAGCTGGTGCGCGCCGATCTGCGCGGCGCGATGCTGCGCGGCGCCGATCTGACCGGCGCCGATCTCTACGACGCCGATTTGCGCGACGGCATCATCACG
>DATGLO010000154.1:0-3944 GCA_035294105.1 Allostellaceae bacterium | reverse complement strand
ACGGCATAGCCGTCGAAGCCGATCTCTTTGAGCGCCGCCGCCGATTGCCGGCGCAACGCCGGGAAGACGCTGCCCTGGACGATGCCGAAGAGTCCGGCGCCGTCGCGATCCTCAAACGCGGCCTTCGAGCGCGCCGCCCAGCGCATCGACAATTCCATCGATTGCCGTGCCTCGTCCTCGGTCGCGGGAAAGGGCGTGCATTCGTCGAGCGCCATCGCGATATCGGCGCCGAGCAGGCGCTGGATCTCGATCGAGCGCTCGGGGCTCAATTTCATCGCCGTGCCGTCGAGATGCGAGCGGAAGGTGACGCCTTCCTCGCTCAACTTGCGCAGCTCCGAGAGCGACATCACCTGATAGCCGCCGCTGTCCGTCAAGATCGCGCGCGGCCAATTCATGAAGCGGTGAAGGCCGCCGAGCTCGGCGATGCGCTCGGCGCCGGGCCGCAGCATCAGATGATAGGTGTTGCCGAGAATGATTTCGGCGCCGGTCGCGGCGACCTCTTCGGGCCGCAGCGCCTTGACCGTTGCCGCGGTTCCGACCGGCATGAAAGCCGGCGTCTCGATCGAGCCATGCGCGGTCGCGATCCGCCCGTGCCGCGCCGCGCCGTCGCCGGCAAGAAGCGTGAAGCCGATCATCGTGCCGCCGCCGGATAGAGCAGGCACGCATCGCCGTAAGAGAAAAAGCGATAGCGCTCGGCGACCGCATGGGAATAGGCCGCCTTCATGCGCTCGAGGCCCGCAAAGGCCGAGACCAGCATGAAAAGCGTCGAGCGCGGCAAGTGGAAATTGGTCACGAGCAGATCGATCGCCTTGAAACGATAGCCCGGGGTGATGAAAAGCGCGGTCTCGCCGGCGAAAGGCTTGATCGCGCCGCTGTCATCGGCGGCGCTTTCGAGGAGGCGCAGGCTGGTCGTGCCGATGCTGACGATGCGGCCGCCGGCCGCGCGCGCGGCGTTGAGGCGCGCGGCCGTCGCGACATCGATGGTGCCCCATTCGCTGTGCATGTGGTGATCCGCCGTATCCTCCGCTTTGACCGGCAGGAAAGTACCGGCGCCGACATGCAAGGTCACGGTCTCGAGCGCGATTCCTGCCGCGGTGAGCGCGGCGAGCAGCGCGGGGGTGAAATGCAGCCCGGCGGTCGGCGCGGCGACCGCGCCGTCGCGGGCGGCGAACATCGTCTGGTAATCGGCATGGTCGCGTGCCTCGCCCGCGCGCCCGCGATGGATGTAAGGCGGCAGCGGCATGCGGCCGAAGCGCTCGAGCTTCGCCTTGAACGCCGCGCCTTCGCAAGCGAAGCGCAGACCGATATCGCCTGCGGGCGATTTGTCGATGACCTCGGCCGCGAAATCCTCGCCGAAGCGGACGATATCGCCGCGCTTCAAGCGCCGCGCGCCTTTGACGAAGGCGCGCCACAGGCCGCCGCCGAGATCGCGATGCAAGGTCGCATTGATGGTTGCCGCGCCGCGCATGCCGGTCAGTTGCGCCGGGATGACGCGCGTGTCGTTGGCGACGAGGACATCGCCGGCGCGCAACAGCCGCGGCAAATCCGCGATGCGGCGATCGGCGAGCTGATCGCTCACGACAAGCAGCCGCGACGCATCGCGCGGCTCGACCGGATGTTCGGCGATCAGCGCGCGCGGCAGCTCGAAATCGAATTCATCGACGCGCATAGAGCGACCGTTTAGCCGCTCATGCGCCGCCGGGGAAGTGGGGCCGGTGATGCGCCGGTTAGTGGTGAGCCCTCGCGATGTCGAGCAGCACGTTGGCCTCGATTTCTTTCTCGTCGAGCCGGTATTTGACGAGGTCGCCGATGCTGACAATGCCGAGAATCTTCTCGCCATCCATCACCGGGAGGTGGCGGATGCGATGCGCCGTCATCAGCTGCATCGCGGTGTCGATCTTGTCGTCGGGAGCGACGGTCGTCACGTCGGGCGTCATCAGCTCATGCACCTCGTAATCGAGCGCTGCGGCGCCGCCGCGGGCGAGGCCGCGGATGACGTCGCGCTCGGAAAACATGCCGGCGAGCTTGCCCCAGCGATCGACGACCACAAGCGCGCCGATCTTCTCCTCGTTGAGCTGCTGGATCGCCGCCGCGACTTTTTCCGTGGTTCGGATGGTTGCGACGCGATGGCCTTTCCCGCCGAGTAAAGATGCGACCGTCATTTCTGAACTCCCGTTCATGAAAAACCGCTGCCTCTTTCACATAAGCACGGCGCCGCCCGACTTGAAGCCGAGGCAGCGGCATGCAAAAAGCGCGCATGACGGATTCTTCACGGTGGGGCATCGCGGCACGCCCCGCTTGGGGGCTCGATCCCGCGATCGCCTATCTCAATCACGGCGGCTTTGGCGTGACGCCGCTCGCCGTACTCGAAGAGCAGGATCGCTGGCGCGCGCGTATCGAGCGCAATCCGTCGCACTTCCTCACTTTCGAGATCGATGACGCCTCGCGCGCGGCGCTGGTGCCGGTCGCGGCGGCGATCGGCGCGGCCGCGGACGACGTCGTCTTCGTCGAGAACGCGACGAGCGGGCTCAACGCCGTGCTGCGCTCCTTGGATTTCGAGCCCGGCGACGAGATCCTCATCACCAGCCTCAGTTATCCCGCGATCCGCAAGGCGGCCTATTACACGGCGTCGCGCAGCGGCGCGCGCGTGGTCGAGGCCAAGATCGATTTGCCGATGACGGACGAGCGAGCGATTTTGCGCGCGGTCTCCAGCCGCTGCGGCATCCGCACCAAGCTCGCGATCTTCGATCACATCGCCTCGCATAGCGCGCTGGTGCTGCCGGTCGCGACCTTAACGCGCCTCGCGCATGAAGCGGGCGCGCGGGTGATGATCGACGGCGCCCATGCGCCGGGCCAGATCGCGCTGGACGTGCCGGCGCTCGGCGCCGAGTGGTATGTCGGCAACCTGCACAAATGGTATTTCGTGCCGCGCAGCTGCGGCTTCCTCTGGGCCAGCGCGGCGGCGCGGAAGCTGATCCATCCGCTGGCGATCTCGCACGGCTATGGCGACGGCTTCCGCGCCGAGTTCGAATGGACCGGCACGCGCGACGTGACGCCGGGGCTCGCGGCGCCGGCGGCGCTCGACTTTCATCGCGATCTCGGCGGCGCCGCGTTGATGGCGCGCAATGTCGCGCTGGCGCGCGAGGCGGCAACCTTGCTGGCGCGGCGCTGGCGCACCGTGACCGCCGGGCCGCTCGCCTCCTTTGCCGCCATGGCGACGGTGCGCTTGCCGCGAGACGGCAACGCCAGCGGCGCCGATGCCAATGCGCTGATGCGCGAACTGTCGGAGCGCCACGGCATCGCCGCGGCGATTGTCGCGCTCGAAGGCGCGCTTTGGGTACGCGTCGCTGCGCAAGCCTATAACGAGATCGGCGAGTACGAGCGGCTCGCCGCGCTCTTTGCGCGAGGCGCATGATGCGCCGCTCGCGGCTCGGTCTTGTCGGCTTCGCGCTGGGTCTCGCTTTGCTCTGGCTGCTCTTCGTGCCGCTCTTCGGCGATCGCGGTTTCGGCGCGGACCTGCGGCCGCCGGTCGCGTTGTTCGCCGTGCTCCTATTGCTCGGCTTTCTCGGCCAGATGCGCTGGCCGTTTCCGGCCTGGCTGCGCTGGACGCTCGCTCTGTTGCTGTTGCTTCTCGCGCTTCTGCAATTCGTCGGCGGCGCCGTCGAGCAGATCCTCGACCGCGGGCTCGATCTTTATTTCGACCTGGCCCGGGTGCCCGATCTCGTCGCGCTCTATCTCGATGCCGATCGCGCGCACGGGATCGCCGTGCTGGTCGCCGGCGTGCTCGGCGCGGCGTTGCTGCTGTGGCTGACGCTGCGCGCGCTGGCAGCGATCGAGCAGCCGATGGCGCGGCCGGCGATCGCCGTCGGCGCGCTCGGCATCGGCATTCTCGGCCTGGCGCTGGCCGCGCTGCCTTTCGGTCATTCGATCGATGCCGCGGCCTT